>NZ_JAKSDZ010000008.1 GCF_023509475.1 Aestuariirhabdus haliotis
TAGGTACCTCGGCGGGAACGCTAGCTAATAGGGTGGTTAGGGAAATAAACGCGCAACCTTACCCCGCTTGTTGACGGAGGGCAAGCTCGATGGGTTTTTTGATTGCCCCGAGTAGGACTGCCCCGATAGAATAGCTCTCCGGGACGACCCCGGATACCCGCCAGCAGGTACCCCCTCCCAGATTTTCCGATTATTGCCCGCAAATTATTTTGCCGGGGCTCGGGTGGTCTGCGGATGGACGGCGAGAAGAGGTGTATCCATAACCACAGCATCAGAGGATTACAGATGAGCGTTCACGAGATCACACACCCACTGGTCAAGCATAAGCTGGGTATAATGCGTAAAGAGGGTATCAGTACCAAAGCCTTCCGGGGGCTGGCTGGCGAAGTGGGTGCCCTGCTGACCTATGAGGCGACTAAAGACCTGACGCTTGAAGAAGTTGAAATACAGGGCTGGTGTGGTCCTATCAAGGTGCAGCAGGTCAAGGGTAAAAAAATCACGATTGTGCCTATTCTACGTGCTGGCCTCGGCATGCTCGACGGAGTCTTCGAATTGATTCCCAGTGCCAAGGTGAGTGTGGTGGGCCTGTACAGGGACGAAGAAACTCTGGAGCCAGTAGCTTATTTTGAGAAACTGGTGGGTAAGATTGATCAGCGGATCGCCCTGGTTGTGGACCCGATGCTGGCTACGGGAGGCTCCATGATTGCTGCCATCGATATGCTCAAGAAAGCCGGTTCAAAAGATATTCGAGCCCTGGTTCTGGTCGCAGCTCCCGAGGGCATCGCCAAGTTGCAGCAGGCGCACCCCGATGTTGAGCTCTTTACGGCGTCGATCGACGATGGGCTCAACGAAAACGGCTACATCATGCCGGGGTTGGGTGATGCCGGGGACAAGATCTTCGGTACCAAGTAAATAACGGCCATTTCATTCAATAGAACAACAACGAACAGGAGATAGGGTATGACAACTTCGGTGGGGGAGCAGCAGGGCGGCGCCCAGCTGGTATTATCCGGTGCACAAATGCTCTTTGTGGCGTTTGGCGCTTTGGTGTTGATGCCTTTGTTAACGGGCATGGACCCCAATGTGGCGTTGTTCACGGCGGGTGTGGGTACCCTGATCTTTCAATTGATTACTGGCCGGCAGGTACCGGTATTCCTGGCGTCCTCCTTTGCTTTTATTGCACCAATTATCGTCTCTACCCAAAACTGGGGGATGGCCGCGACCTTAGGCGGGTTGGCGGCTGCTGGCGTGCTTTATATGTTGCTCAGTGTGGTGATCAAAGTGCGCGGTACCGGCTTCTTGCACCGAGTCTTGCCTCCTGTGGTGGTGGGTCCGGTGATTATGGTGATTGGCCTGGGGCTTGCGCCGGTGGCCGTGAATATGGCATTGGGCAAAACCGGTGACGGTGCCGTGCAGCTGGTGCCTCAGGATGTCGCTATGACCATCTCCTTTGCTTCCTTGCTGATCACGCTATTGGTCGCGACTATGGGTCGCGGCATTCTGAAGCTGGTCCCCATTATGGTCGGCGTGGTCTCCGGTTATGTGCTTTCTGTAATGTTTGGCATTGTCGACTTTGCCAAGGTTAGTGAAGCAGCCTGGTTCGCCTTGCCGAATTTTGTTACTCCGGAATGGAACTGGAATGCGGTGCTCTTTATGATTCCGGTCGCCATAGCTCCGGCCATTGAGCATGTGGGTGATGTTTTGGCCATCGGTAACGTCACCGGCAAGGACTATATCAAGAAGCCTGGATTGCACCGGACCATGCTGGGCGATGGTGTGGCGACGACGGCGGCGGCGATGGTGGGAGGACCGCCAAACACAACCTATTCCGAAGTCACCGGTGCGGTCATGCTGACCAAAGCCTTCAATCCGAAAATCATGACCTGGGCGGCGCTGTTTGCTGTCGGTCTGGCCTTTATTGGCAAGGTGGGTGTGCTGTTGCAGACCATCCCGGTGCCGGTGATGGGAGGGATTCTGATGCTGTTGTTTGGTTCCATCGCGGTAGTAGGCCTTAATACCCTGATCAAGGCGCAGGTCGACATGGCCAAGGCGCGTAATCTGGCGATCGTCTCCCTGGTATTGGTAACCGGCATCGGTGGTATGAGTATCGGGACCGAGTCCTTCAGTATGCAGGGGGTGGGTTTATGTGCGCTGGTAGCGGTGGTTCTAAACCTTATTTTGCCTCATGAAAAGGGTGAAGACCGTTACGAGGGTGTCGAGATCGAGCCCCGTAACGACTAGGGCTGTAACTCATGGGTGAGAGCCCGTTACGCTATACAAAAAAACCCGCGCAAGCGGGTTTTTTATTGGGTTTAAATAGCATCAGCCATCGAGCTTGGAACGCAACAGTTTATTGACCTGACCCGGGTTGGCACTACCGCGGGAGGCTTTCATAATCTGGCCAACAAAGAAGCCGATCATCTTGCCGCGCTTGGCCTCGTCACTGGCACGGTACTGTTCCACCTGCTGAGGGTTGGCGGCCATGACCTCATCGATCATGGCTTCCAGCGCGCCGCTATCGGAGACCTGCTTCAAGCCCTTGCTGTCGATGATGGCGTCGGGCTCACCTTCACCATTCCACATTGCCTCGAACACGGTTTTAGCGCCTTTGCCAGAAATGGTGTCGTCCTTTACTCGCAGCAACATGTCGCCCAGCTGTTGAGCCTTGACCGGGCTGTTGGAGATATCGAGGTTTTCCTTCTTGAGGCGACTGGCCAGCTCTCCCATCACCCAGTTAGCGGCGAGCTTGGCATCACCACAGGCGTTTGCGGTCTGCTCGAAATAATTGGCGGTGGCACGTTCAGGGGCCAGCACCGAGGCGTCGTATTCAGACAGTTTATAACTCTCTAGAAAACGAGCAATGCGCGCATCTGGCAGCTCTGGCAGCTCGGCGCGTACCGACTCAATAAAGGTATCATCGATTTCGACGGGCAGCAGATCAGGGCAAGGGAAGTAGCGATAGTCGTTGGCTTCCTCTTTCGAGCGCATGGAGCGTGCGATACGAGTCTCGCCGTTATAGAGACGGGTTTCCTGTTTGACGCTGCCGCCATCCTCGATCAGGTCGATCTGGCGCTCAACCTCCAGTTTGATGGCGTCTTCCATAAAGCGGAAAGAGTTGAGGTTTTTGGTTTCGGTGCGGGTGCCGAGCTTTTCGCTGCCTTTGCGGCGTACCGATACATTGACATCGAAGCGCATCGAACCCTGGGACATATGCCCGTCGCAAATCTCCAACGAGGTGACAATCGAATGCAGTTTTTTGGCGAAGGCCACCGCTTCGGCTGATGAGCGCATATCGGGTTCGGTCACCACTTCGATCAGCGGGGTGCCGGCTCGGTTAAGGTCGATGCCACTCATGCCGTGGAAGTCTTCGTGCAAGGATTTGCCCGCATCCTCTTCCAGGTGGGCGTGGTGGATGCGAACCGACTTGTGACTGCCATCCTCGAGCAGGATGTCGACGACGCCGGGGCCAACGATGGGTTGCTCCAGCTGGGTGGTTTGGTAGCCCTTGGGCAGGTCGGGGTAGAAATAGTTCTTGCGCTCGAAATGGGATCGCTTGCCGATCTCGGCATCGATTGCCAAACCGAACATCACCGCGTAGCGATAGGCCTGTTCGTTGACCACCGGCAGCACGCCGGGCATACCCAGGTCGACCAGGCAGGCCTGGGTGTTGGCTTCGGCGCCATAGGCGGTGCTGGCGCCGGAAAAAATCTTACTCTGCGTGGCCAGTTGAACGTGGACTTCCAGCCCGATCACAACTTCCCAATCCATTCTGTACACCTCTTGTCTTGTCCGCCTGTGCTGCGGAGTCATTCTGTTGCTGTGCTTGTCTATGTCCGGGCTTGGTGATTAAGCGTCGGTTTTTGGGGCTTGTTGGTGCCAGTCGGTCGCTTGCTGGAAGCGGTGGGCAACATTGAGTAGACGAGCTTCGCTGAAATAATTACCGATCATCTGCAAGCCAACCGGGCGCCCTGCGGATTGACCCGCCGGAATGCTAATGCCGGGAAGCCCCGCCAGGTTGGTCGACAATGTGTAGATGTCGGACAGATACATGGCGACCGGGTCGTTGGATTTTTCGCCCAGATTAAAGGCGGGTGTCGGTGCCGTGGGTCCGACGATCAGATCGACCTGTTCGAAAGCAGAGACAAAGTCGTTTTTGATCAGGCGGCGTATTTTCTGAGCCTGTATATAGTAGGCATCGTAATAACCGGCCGAGAGCGCGTAGCAGCCGACCAGGATGCGCCGCTTGACCTCGGCGCCAAAGCCTTCGCCGCGGGAACGGGTGTATAGATCTTCCAGGTCAACGGGGTTGTCGCAGCGATAACCGTAGCGTACACCATCGAAGCGGGACAGGTTGGAGGACGCTTCCGCCGGGGCGATAACATAATAGGCCGGTACTGAAAGCCGGGAGTTGGGCAGGCTGACTTCCTGCACGGTCGCGCCCAGTTTTTCCAGTTCCTTGATGGCGTCCCGCACACATTGTTCGACGCCGCTATCGAGCCCATCGGCAAAAAATTCACTGGGAATGCCGATGCGCAGGCCGTCCAGCGAATCGTTCAATGAGGCACTGTAGTTATCGACCGGATGATCGACACTGGTTGAGTCCTTGGGGTCAAGTCCTGCCATGGCTTCTAATAGCAGGGCGGCATCTTCCGCAGTTTGGGCCATGGGACCCGCCTGATCGAGGCTGGAGGCATAAGCGATCATGCCCCAGCGCGAGACTCGGCCATAGGTGGGTTTGATGCCGGTAATACCACAGTGGGAAGCGGGCTGACGAATCGAGCCGCCGGTGTCGGTTCCGGTAGCGGCAGGTGTCAGTCGGGCCGCTACCGCCGCTGCGGATCCACCGGAAGAGCCACCGGCAATGGCGGTGGTGTCCCAGGGGTTTTTGACGGCGCCGTAGTAACTGTTTTCGTTGGATGAGCCCATGGCAAACTCATCCATATTGGTTTTACCCAGTAACACGGTACCGGCAGCTGCCAGTTTTGCGGTCACCGTGGACTCATAGGGGGCGATAAAGTTGTCCAGCATGCGCGAACCCGCACTGGTGCGAATACCCTGGGTGCAGAAGATATCCTTATGCGCGATGGGAATACCCATCAGCGGTGTCGCGTTACCGGCCTTGATGCGCTCATCGGCAATGGCGGCATCGTGCATGGCACGCTCTTCGGTAACGCTAATAAAGCTATTGTACTGGCCGTCCAGTTTTGTGATGCGATCCAGATAGTGGCGGGTCAGTTCCTGGCTACTGAACTCGCCGGCTGACAGGGCGTGGGAGAGTTCGGTTATGGTTTTGTTATGCATTGGAAAAATGGTCCTGAAATCAGATGACTACGATTCGCTGAAGGGATTCGGGCAGGAAGAGCCTAGTCGATCACCTTGGGTACCAGATACAGCCCATCTTCCGTAGCTGGGGCGATTTTCTGGACTTCGTCGCGCTGGTTGTCCTCGGTCACGACGTCGGTTCGCAGTCGTTGCAGGGCATCCAAAGGGTGTGCCAGGGGCGCGGTGCTGGAAGTGTCGACAGCTTGCATTTGATCAACCAGTTGCAGGATATCGGTCAGGGTGGCAGTGGTGTTTTCGATATCGTTTTCGTTGATCGCGAGTCTGGCGAGATGAGCTATACGGGTTACTTCTTCACGGTCAAGGGCCATGTCAGTCTTCATCGTCGCTGGGTTCCGCGACGCTCCTTTTGAAGGGGGTTACAAAGCGCAGCATTGTACCCTGAACCGTGCAGGCTGTCCCCTGCAGAGAAGTATCGGGTCCAGATGACAACAGAAAACGCAGTATTTGGAGCTGTTGCAGGAGCCTTCAGCCAGAGTTTGGTTATGAAAATAACGAGCGAGGGGGCGAAAACGTCGGAAAATGCGCTGAAATGCCCAAAGCTCTGGCGTAAAAGTTGCTCTATTTCGCAGGCGTTGTTAGAGTTTGCAACACTCCGGAAATCTTTGTTCTTATTAGGATTATCAGCTGATGTTTAAAAAATTGCGGGGCATGTTCTCCAGCGATCTCTCTATCGATCTGGGAACGGCCAATACCCTGATCTACGTCCGTGACAAAGGGATCGTCTTGAATGAGCCTTCGGTCGTAGCTATTCGGCACCATGGCAACCAGAAAAGCGTGGCGGCCGTTGGGACCGACGCGAAGCGTATGCTGGGGCGTACTCCCGGTAATATTTCTGCCATTCGCCCAATGAAAGATGGCGTAATTGCGGACTTTAACGTCACCGAAAAAATGCTGCAGCATTTTATCAATCGGGTACATGAAAGCAGTTTTATGCAGCCCAGCCCACGGGTTCTGGTCTGTGTACCTTGTAAGTCGACCCAGGTCGAGCGCCGGGCGATTCGTGAATCAGCACTGGGTGCCGGTGCTCGCGAAGTCTATCTGATCGAAGAGCCTATGGCAGCGGCCATTGGTGCTGGTTTGCCGGTCGAAGAGGCGCAGGGTTCGATGGTGGTTGATATCGGTGGTGGTACCACTGAAATCGCAATTATCTCGCTCAACGGTGTGGTGTATTCCGAATCGGTCCGTGTTGGTGGCGACCGTTTCGATGAAGCGATTGTGACCTATGTTCGTCGCAACTATGGCAGCCTGATTGGTGATTCCACCGCCGAGCGTATCAAGCAGGAAGTGGGTTGTGCCTACCCGGGCGAAGAAATTCGTGAAATTGACGTTCGTGGTCGAAACCTGGCCGAAGGGGTACCACGCAGCTTTACCCTCAACAGCAATGAAATCCTCGATGCCTTGCAAGAGTCGTTAGCCGCCATCGTTCAGGCAGTGAAGAGTGCACTCGAGCAATCCCCCCCTGAATTGGCCTCTGATATTGCAACTCGTGGACTGGTGCTCACCGGTGGTGGTGCCCTGTTACGGGACCTCGATCGATTGCTCAGCGAAGAGACCGGCCTGCCGGTGATTGTCGCCGAAGATCCGCTGACCTGTGTCGCGCGCGGCGGTGGTCGAGCCTTGGAAATTATGGATCAACACGCGGCTGATCTGCTCTCAACGGAATGAGTAAGGTCCTGTAGTTATCGGCGTTCAGTGTCTGGCTGGGCGCCGTTTCTATTTCTTGAGGCCACTATAGATACAATAACGAATCGGGGAACTGGTCATTAAACCCATCTTTACCAAAGGCCCTTCGGTCGCGACTCGTGTAGCCCTGCTTGCGGTATTGTCGCTCGGTTTGATGCTGGTGGACCATCGCTACGATTATTTGCATGCAACCCGGGCCTGGTTAAGCCTGGTCACGGCACCGGTGCAGTGGATGGCCAACGTTCCTGCAAATCTCTGGGGGTCGTTAACCGATTCGGTGAAAACACGAGATACCCTCAAAGAGGAAAATGCCAGCTTGCGGGCCCAGAATCTGGTACTGGAAAGGCGCTTGCAAAAACTGGCTTCGCTGACAGCGGAGAATGTACGTTTACGCGAGTTGCTGAACTCCTCTGCCCTGGTGGATGATCGGGTGCTGGTCGCCGAGTTGATCGGGGTCGACCCCGATCCCTTTCGGCATCAGGTGATTGTCAATAAAGGGGCCTCCGATGGTGTTTTCGTGGGGCAGCCGGTGCTGGATGCCGAAGGCCTGTATGGTCAGGTGATTGAGGTTAACCCCATCGCCAGTCGAGTATTATTAATCTCCGATAACAGTCACAGCCTTCCGGTGATTGTTAATCGTAATGGGGTGCGCGCGATTGCCAGTGGTACCGGGCAACTGGATGAGCTGGTGCTGCGCCACGTGCCCAATACCGCGGATATTACCGAAGGGGATTTGCTTATCAGCTCGGGGCTCGGAAAACGTTTCCCGAGCGGCTACCCCGTGGGCACGGTGGTATCGGTGGTGCATGATCCGGGTCACCCTTTCGCTTTTGTGAAAGTCCGCCCCAGTGCTCAACTAAATCGAAGCAGTCACCTGCTGCTGGTCTTCACCGAACGTCCACAGACACCTCAGGTTGTTGCTCCTGAACAGGAGGCTGACAATGAATGAGCAAAAACCCCGGGGCGGACTGGTTATTTTACTGAGTTTTGTCGTCGCGCTGTTGTTGGCGGTGTTACCTATGCCCGGGTGGGGGCAGTTTGTCAGACCCGAGTGGGTCGCCCTGGTGGCGATTTACTGGGTGTTGGCGTTGCCGGAGCGCATTAATATCGGTTGGGCCTGGTGTGCCGGGTTAATGCTGGATGTAATGCAAGGTACGCTGTTGGGGCAGAATGCCCTGGGCCTGGTCATCGTGGCTTACATTATGACTCGCTTGCACCGGCGTATGAGAATGTTTCCACCGCTACAGCAATCCTTCATTGTCTTTGTGGTGGTGGGGCTGTATCAGATGATTGCCCTATGGGTGCGCAGTGCGACTGGGGCGATAGTGCCGGGTTTGAGCTTTTTGTTGCCCGCCATTACCAGTGCCATTTTATGGCCCTGGGTGTTTTATATTTTACGGGATCTGCGTCGGCGTTATCGCATCAACTGATTCGGTCGCCTGGGGCTCAGTATTTATCAGGAGCTGAACATGGCTAACCATTCGTTGTATCTGGGATCCAATTCCCCCAGGCGTCGGGAACTGCTCGCCCAGATCGGGGTTCATTGCAAACAATTTTCCGTGGATATTGATGAAACGCCAGGCTCTGGTGAGTCCCCCCGAGATTATGTATTGCGTATGGCTCCCGAAAAGGCTCTGGCTTCACGCGCCGCGCTTGCCGGCGGGCAACGCTTACCGGTGCTGTGTGCCGATACCACGGTAGTCGCGGGGGGAGCAATTCTTGGCAAGCCGGCTAATCGTGAGCAAGGCATCCTTATGTTGCAAACCCTGGCGAATAACGAGCATCAGGTACTCACTGCGGTTGCTATCGCAGATCAGCAGTGTATTGAAACCCGGCTCAGTAGCACTCGCGTGTGGTTTGGTTCTATCAGTGATGAACAGGCCAGCCGTTATTGGGACAGTGGCGAGCCGGCGGATAAGGCCGGTGGTTATGGCATTCAGGGCTTGGGTGCCATTTTTGTGCAACGAATTGAAGGCAGTTATAGCGGGGTGGTCGGGTTGCCGTTGGCCGAAACTGCGGAACTATTAGCGCAATTTAAGGTGCCCTATTGGGTATAATAAGAGGACTAACAGTGACTGGGCGCATCCATGAGTGAAGAGATTTTAATGAACATCACCCCGATGGAGTCACGAGTGGCGGTGGTGGAGAACGGGGTGCTGCAAGAGGTTTATATCGAACGCCCGCAGAAAAGAGGCATTGTCGGTAATATCTATAAGGGTAAGGTAGTCAGGGTATTACCGGGTATGCAGGCGGCTTTCGTCGATATTGGTCTTGAGCGAGCTGCGTTTATTCACGCGGGAGAGATTTGCCGCAAAGGTGAACGTGATACCTCCCAGGAAGATCTGCCCATCAATCAGCTGGTTCGGGACGGGCAGTCTCTGGTGGTCCAGGTAACCAAGGATCCCCTGGGAACCAAGGGCGCGCGCCTGACCACCAATATTTCCATTCCTGCTCGCTATCTGGTCTTGATGCCCGATTCCAGCCATGTAGGCATCTCACTGCGGATCGAACAACCCGAAGAGCGTGAGCGTCTCAAAGCCTTGGTTGAAGCCGGTCTCGACAGTCTGGAAGAAAAGCCGGAATTCGGCTTTATATTGCGTACTGCGGCTGAAGGGGTGGGGGAAAAAGAAGTCGTCGCCGATATTCGCTACCTGCAGCGCCTGTGGGGAACCATCTCGGAGACCATAAAATCCAGTAAAGCCCCGGCTAACATTTACGAAGATTTGCCCTTGCACTTGCGCACATTGAGAGATCTGGCCGAACCCGATATTGAAAAAATTCGTATTGATTCCCGGGAGACCTTCCAGAAAGTCGAACGGTTTGTCGATAAGCTACTGCCCGAAGTGGGAGGCCGTGTTGAATATTACCCCGGCGAGCGCCCCATATTTGATCTGTACAGTGTCGAGGATGAGATTCAAAAAGCGCTGAGTCGTAAAGTGCAGTTAAAGTCCGGCGGCTATCTGATTATTGACCAGACGGAAGCGATGACCACCATCGATGTGAACACCGGTGGTTTTGTCGGGCACCGGAATCTGGAAGAGACTATCTTTAAAACCAACCTTGAGGCAGCCACTGCTATCGCTCGCCAGCTGCGGCTGAGAAATCTGGGCGGTATTATTATTCTCGACTTCATCGATATGGAAGATTCTGAACACCAGCGGCAGGTGTTACGCATGCTGGAGAAGGCGATGGAGCGGGATCATGCCAAAACCAATATAACCGGTGTGTCAGAGCTTGGTCTGGTTGAGATGACCCGCAAGCGAACACGGGAAAGCCTGGAAAACATCCTGTGTGAAAGTTGCCCGGTGTGTGAGGGGCGTGGAACTCTTAAAACGGCGGACACGGTGTGTTATGAAGTCTTCCGTGAAATTTTGCGTGAAGCCCGCGCCTATGACAGCAAATCATACCTGGTGCTGGCTTCCCAGTCGGTGGTTGATCGGTTGCTCGATGAGGAGTCTGATAATGTGGCCGATCTGGAAGAGTTTATTGATCGATCGATACGATTTCAGGTTGAACCCATGTATTCCCAGGAGCAATTTGATGTGGTGTTGTTGTGACTTTCTGGCCGATTACTCTGTGGGGAATCGGCCGGATACGGTGAGCGTTTAGCCATGAAGAAAGTTGCCTTTCATCTCACCCGAGGAACCTGGCTGCTAACCCTGTTGTTGGTTGTGCTGTTGGGAGTCTACCTGCTGGTGGGTCGGTTGTTGGTGCCCTACGTAGAGAACTATCGACTGGTTGCCGAACGGGAGCTATCCGAGATGCTGGGCGCCCGGGTTACCATCGAGTCCATGACCGGCCATTTCCGTGGCTTTAATCCTGCGTTGGAAGCCAAACATGTGGATATTTCTCCGTTGGCTCCGTCGCAAGGTTTTAGTTCCAATATTCACATTGATTCCCTGTCGGCTGAAATTAGCTTCTTTGGCACGCTACAACACCGAGAAATATCGCTGCAGGAACTGGTGATTACGCGGCTCGAGATCTTTCTTAACCAAAATGAACAAGGTCAATGGAACATAGCCGGTTGGGAGCCGAAAGCGACTGCCGCCAGTGAAGAAGATAAAAGTATAAAAGAGATTCTGGCCAACCTTGTGGAAGAGGTTGAACAACAAGGGCATGTGCAGATTATTGATAGCACGGTGCATGTGCAGCCCTGGCAGCAGACTGCTCGCAAGATCGACCAGATACAGATGGACCTGTTTGATCTGCCGAGAAATCGGATTCAATTGGATCTGCGCGCTCGATCCGGTTTTCAGCAGCCAATGCACCTGATGGCGACTCTTGAAGGCGACGTTTCGGATCCCTCTGATTTGCGTCTGGATGCCTACTTTCAGGCAGGCATGTTGCAATTAGGCCCCTGGCTTAAACAGCTGGTGTTTGAACAAGTTTCTGAATTGAATGTAAAACCTGAATTGTGGCTGAACTGGAATGGTGAGCGCTGGCAAACACAGGGAAGTCTGGATATTGGTCGATTGCAAGTGCTCCATGAAGGGGTGCAGCATACGATGAATGATTTGTCGATTGACCTGTCGGCAAACTACCATCCTGATAACCTGTGGCAGTTATGGCTGCAAAACCTCTCTTTTTCCATGGCCGGTTACCAATGGCCGAATACTGAATTGTACCTGCAAGGGGATACGTCCGATGTTGTCACCTTCGGAATCCCTCAGCTGGATCTGGGCGTAACCAGGGATATTTTGTTAGGTAGTGAGATTCTCTCGGGTATGCCTCTTGAGCTGGTCAAGACCCTGAATCCATCCGGTGTTCTCGAAGGTGTGCAGCTTCGTTACCTGCCGCAGCAGGAAGATTTTGACATCAGTGCCCGATTGGTCGATGTGGCCGTTGATGCCTGGGGCGATGCTCCCTCTGGACATGGCGTCAATGGTTTTGTTCATGCCTCCAAGTCCAAAGGGTATCTGGATCTTGAGTCATCAAATTTTACCCTGGGCTTGCTTAACCTGTTCCGTGAGCCCTGGCATTACCGTCAAGCGGATGGCGTGTTGTATTGGCAGATAGCGGATAACCAATATTCGCTCATGACCGAAAATATGCTGTTGGTGGGCGATGAGGGCGAGGTGCACGGCCAGTTTCGCCTCGATATCCCGTTTGACGAGCGACCGGTATTGATGGGCTTGCACGCCGGTATTCGTAATGGTGATGTGCGGCATGCGGGCAAGTACATCCCGTTCGGCGAAAGCGGTCTCGACGAGGATGTGATCTCCTGGCTGGATGCGGCTCTGGTGCAAGGCAAGATACGTGAAGGCTCCTTTATGATGAACGGAGCCCTGCAGGACGTCGGGGCAGAGAACGACTTCACGGTCGGATTGTTCTTCGATGTGGAGCAAGCCACCATCAATTACGATCCCGAGTGGCCACTAGCCGAACAGGTCAATGCGCTGGTGGTCATCAACGACGATGACATACGTGTGGACAGTAAACAGGCTCGGGTTTGGGGAGCCAAAGTCGACGCGTTGAAGGTTCGTATACCCACTTCACCCGAAGGGCAATCCACCAGATTGTCGGTGGTGGGGCACGCAAAGAGTAGCCCGGAAAGTGCGTTAAAACTATTGCGGGAAAGTCCGATCAACGACATCCTCGACGGTGAAGCTCATGACTGGGAGCTGGCGGGGGATATCGGTGTTAATCTGAATCTTGATATTGCCTTGGGTGAGGGTGGAAGTGAAGATCGCTATCAGGTGGAAGTGGATTTTGATAACAACCGCTTTCAAATTAGTTCCCTGCAGTTGCCTCTTGAAAACCTTTCGGGACGTTTAGTTTATGACTCGTTACAGGGGATCACCAGCGAGCCTCTCAGTCTTAATCTGCTTGGATCAGCCGTCAGGATGCAGGCGCTGAAACCTCAAAATTCGAGCCAGATTGCCCGTTTTAGTCTTGATGGCACGGTTGCTTTGACCAAGCTGTATGACTGGCTGGAACAGCTGCAAGGCAAGCAATATGCGCTCGATTTGGCTCGCAAACTGGTTACCGGAAAGGCGCCATACACCGGTCAGGTGTTGATTGCGGAAGAACAGGGCAAAGTCATTTCCAGAACCACCATTGAAAGCCGCCTTCAGGGCATCAAAATTGATGTCCCGTCCCCTCTGGGCAAGTCAGCTGAGCAGGCACGATCGCTGAAAGTTCGTATCGATGATGAGGTTGACGATAGCGATAAACTGGGCTTTCGCTGGCGCTACGGTGCTTTGCTCGATGGTGCCCTGTTTAGCCAGAACGGAAGCCTGACGGGAGGGGCTCTGGAAATTGGGGGGAAACAAGCCAACCCGGGCAAGCAGCCTTCTTGGCTGAACGTCTCGGGGACCATTGATCAGCTGTTATTGGAAGACTGGCTTGATTGGGTGCAGAAGCTGCCTCGGGGTACAGCGGTTCAGGCGTCGGGGGATAGTGCTCTGCCGATCAAGCTCAGGCAGCTGCGCGTAGGACAGGTAAAGGGGTATGACCATCAATTTGATGAGCTCTGGATTAATGGTGACATCAACGGTGAAGATATTGTGCTTGAGGTTGAATCGCCCAAGCTGAGCGGCACTCTCTCTTCTGGCTCCGATGATCAACCTTACGGTGTGAATCTGGAGCGCCTCTATTTGGCGGCATTGACGTCCGAAGACATTGAACAGCTAAAGATTGTTTCGGACGCCCCCCTTGAAGAACCTCAAGCCGTATCGCCTGAAGAGCCCCGGAGTGCTCCTGAAGCGGATCAGACTAACGAGGATGCAACAGAGCCTGATGACCCGTTAAAAACGACCGATCCCAGCCAGTTCCCTGCCGTTGATTTGATTATTGCCGATCTGCGTTTTGGTGAAGAGTCCTGGGGGAGTATTGGCGCCAATATTCGTCCTTATGAAGAGGGCGTGCACTTTTTTAATATCAATGCCACGATTCGCCAGGTTGAGATTGAGGGTGACTTGAGCTGGGCCTATAGCAATGGTTTGCACCATACCTATACCAAAGGCTCCCTGTCCATTGAGGATATGGGGGATGTGCTGGAGAACTGGGGGGTTGGTCGTTATATAGAAACCAAGCAGGCCCATTACGATTTTAACTTCAACTGGCCCGGGAGTCCGGCTGCGGTGTCTATGTTGTCCTTGACCGGTTCCGTGGAAGGGGAGTTGAACGATGGTCGATTCCTCGAGGCAGGTAAAGGCGACGCGCTGCGCTTGTTCGGAGTTCTCAACATCAATACCATCACTCGCCGCTTGAAACTCGATTTTTCAGACCTGTTGTCCTCAGGCATCGCCTTTGACAAGCTGACAACCCACAACACCTTTGCTAGCGGAGTCGTCACCACCGAAGAGCCGGTTACGGTGGATGGCCCCGGTTCTGATTTCAAGCTAACTGGAACCGTTGACCTCAATACAAAACAGATCGATGCTGAGCTGGTCGTGACCCTGCCATTGACCGGTAGCTTGCCTATCCTTGGTCTGGTGTTGGTGAACCCTGTTGTGGGTGGAGGTCTGCTGGTCTTCGATCAGCTATTGGGTGATCAGGTGCAGCAACTCGCCAGCGTTAATTATCGCATTGAAGGTGATGCGACCAACCCCACCGTCGAGGTTAGTAGGGTCTTTGGCCGTCAGTAGCCTTGACCCTGCTATATAAGCTTGTCGCGGGCCGATTAGGCCGGTGGATAACAGGAGTGTAACGATGCAAAGGTGCCGAATTGCCCTGGCTCAGATGAATTCTGTCGCCGACCTAAAGGAAAATCTGGACAATGCGGAACGCCTGATTATCGAAGCCGGCCATCAGGGGGCAGACCTGATTGTATTGCCCGAATGTTTTGCCAGTTTTGGCGGGGGCTCGGTTGCGGAGGTGGCCAAAACCATCGAACAAGCGGGGGTGATTGCCAGGCTGTCGTCGCTCAGTGCACGTCATGGGGTCTGGTTGGTGGCCGGAACCCTGCCAATGGTGGAAGATGGCAACCCGGATATCAGAGCGTTTTCTCGCTGCCTGGTATTTGACAGCCAGGGCCGGGAGGTGAGTTACTATGATAAAGTGCATCTATTTGATGTGGATGTTGCCGATACCACAGGCCGTTATCGAGAATCTTCAGATTACCAGCCTGGGCAGCATTTGAGCCTTATCGATACACCCTGGGGTAAACTGGCCCCGTTGGTTTGTTATGACCTGCGTTTTCCTGAGTTGTTTAAGGCTTTGGCATTGAACGGTGCTGAAATCATCTGTTTGCCATCCGCTTTTACAGCCGTCACAGGGCAGGCGCATTGGGAGCCACTAATACGCGCTCGAGCCATTGAAAACGCGCTGTATGTTTTGGCTGTTAATCAATGTGGGCAGACAGGCTCGCGAAAAACCTGGGGACATTCGATGGTGGTTGATCCCTGGGGGGAAATTTGTGCTTGTGCCGGGGATGATGTTGAACTGGTGCTGGTTGATTTACGGCCGGATACGCTGGTGAAAGCGCGTGAATCTATTCCTAGCTTGAACCACCACAAATTAGCAACGGGCTGGTATCCCTTGCCTGTCCGAACGAATGACCCGAACGGGTCCTAACGAGTAAGAACGATGACCGATATTCTGGAAACTGCGAAGCAAAGCTTGCTGCTGCCGGCGGGGCTGTCTGAGAATAATCTGCAACAGGTTCTCGATAGCATGCTGGGTCGCACCCTGGATGCTGCTGACCTCTATTTCCAGAGTTCTCGACAGGAATCCTGGGTGTTGGATGATGGCATCGTGCGCGAGGGTAATTTTAATGTCGATAGTGGCGTTGGAGTGCGCGCCATCAGCGGAGAAAAAGCCGGTTTTGCCTACTCGAATGAGATTATCTTACCCGCCCTGCAGCAAGCTGCCGGTGCGGCTCGTAGTATTGCCGCCCAGGGCCAGCAACGCCAGGTATCAGCATGGCAGCGTAGTTCGTCTTTAGCGCTTTACCAGCCAGCCAATCCACTGGATTCGATGTCCCAGCAGGACAAAGTAGATCTTTTAAAACGCCTGGATGCCGAAGCTCGGGCGCTGGATTCCAGAATCAAACAGGTGACGGTTGGGCTGTCCGGTTTGTTTGAAACCATCCTGGTTATGGACACCGATGGTACCCTGGCAGCCGATGTACGGCCGTTGGTGCGTCTTAACGTTAGTGTTATTGCAGAGCATGAAGGGCGCCGGGAGCGAGGTTCAAGTGGCGGCGGTGGGCGTTGCAGTTATGAGCATTTTTTACAGGATGATCGAGCCTCGGGCTATGCTCGAGAAGCAGTGCGACAGGCGTTGGTGAATCTGGAAGCCATTCCTGCCCCCGCCGGTGCCATGCCGGTGGTGCTTGGCCCAGGTTGGTCAGGGGTCTTATTGCATGAAGCAGTTGGCCATGGTCTGGAGGGTGATTTTAATCGCAAGGGCAGCTCTGCATACGCGGGCAGAATTGGGGAGCGTGTCGCTTCTGAACTCTGCACTATAGTGGATGATGGCACTCTGGCAGGGCGTCGAGGCTCTCTCAATATGGATGATGAAGGGACTGTCACCGAATGTACCACGTTGATCGAGAATGGCATTCTTAAAGGGTATATGCAGGATAAGATGAATGCCCGCTTAAGCGGTGAGCGCTCGACGGGAAATGGCCGCCGTGAGTCCTATTCACACTTACCAATGCCCAGAATGACCAACACCTATATGCTGGCTGGTGAAACGGATCCAGAAGAGATTATTGCATCTGTTGAGCGGGGGATTTACACCGCCAATCTGGGCGGTGGCCAGGTTGATATAACCTCAGGGAAGTTTGTTTTTTCGACCAGCGAGGCTTACTTGATTGAAAAAGGCAAGATCACGGCGCCGGTGAAAGGGGCTACCCTGATTGGTAATGGCCCTGAAGCGATGAATCTGGTCAGCATGGTCGGCACCGACCTTGAGCTGGATACCGGTATCGGTGTGTGCGGAAAAGAGGGGCAATCAGTTCCCGTTGGGGTTGGCCAGCCTACCCTGAAGATCGATGAGCTCACGGTAGGCGGTACGGGCTGATAGGGTTATTCCGAATCGATGATAATGCTCTCATCGACATAAAAAGAAGTCGACCGTGAAGTATCAAGAAGGAAATGCGGGTTCTGCTTCAGCTCGGTGATCAATTGAATCCACTGATCGCTGGAAGTGATTTCGAACGCTTCGCGGGGTTTTTCAAACCAGAATTCGACGACACCATCATAGGGGGCTTCGAAGTGTTGTCGCTGCTGCAGTTTGTCGTTTTCTTCAACTTGCAGGGTCAGGCTTTTGGCGGCGCGGCAACAGTTTAAGGTATTGCCAGCATCACGGATAAATTGGTCGAATTCATTGTTCCAGTAGTTCCGGAGTTCTATATCACTGACGCCTGCCTTGCGCCGGAAGCACATTACTTGCTTGATCAATTGAGTCTTCCTTATATACGTTGATTATTCTGCGAGTTCTGATTGCTCTCTCAGGTAACGAAACAGCTTGCGGCTACTGGCCGGTGGTTTTTGTTGTTCCAGTTCCTTGCGAGAGTTCCTTATAAGCTGGCGCAGGTATTGAATATCGGCAGTGGGATAGGCTTGTAAATACTCTTGCAGGGCCGCATCGCTTTCATTTATCAGGCGCTCGCGCCAGCGTTCCAACTGGTGAAAAATCCGGTTGTACTCCGCGCTACTGGTATCCTGCCGGTCGACTGCCTGTTGCAGGGACTCGATCTCCTCGTCGCGCATGAGTTTGCCGATAAACTGGCGGTGCCGTTTGAGGGCGTTATGGCTTTTTATTCGTCGGGTTTCTTCCAGCGCTCGGCGCAAACGTTCGCTGATTGGCAAGGCTGCCATCACATCAGGTTTCAATTCCAGTAGACGCATACCTAGGGCCTGCAGTTCATGCATCTCCTGTTTAACCTGGGTTTTGCTTTTGTAATCTTCGTCGTCGAAATCGAGCGAGTCATTTTGGTGGTCTGAGCTCATAGCAATAAACAGTTTGTAGCCATTGAGAGAATTGATTACCCATTGTAAACCGATACCTCATCAATGTCTGTGTATGGTCTGTGTAAGCGAGCACTGTTTATCCTAATTTCCGGGCAAACTCCCTTAGGGCTTGTTCGCGGGCCTGCTGCGGGTAGAATGGATCGATAGCCTCTTTGATAGCGATCTTTCATTATGACCCCAACCCCGGTTAATACCCCTTTGGACCTGCGCCAGGAGCAGCATCGACTGCAACAATTGGTGCAAGATATTCTTAAGGAGGCTCGCAAGCAGGGTGCCAGTGGCGCGGAAGTCGGGGTAAGCCTGGATAGCGGTTTGACCACGAATGTGCGTATGGGTGAAGTCGATACGGTTGAGTTTAATCGAGACCAGGGGTTTGGCATCACGCTTTATTATGGACAGCGCAAGGGTTCAGCCAGTACGTCGGACAGCAGCCAGCAGGCGATCGTGGATACGGTAACGGCGGCCAGCAATATCGCTCGCTACACCTCCGAGGACCCGTATGCCGGTCTGGCTGATGCCGATATGATGGCGTCGGAACTGCCTGATCTCGATCTGTTTTATCCCTGGGACGTCGAGGTGGATCAGGCGGTTGAGATTGCTACTCGCTGCGAGCAGTCCGGATTGGAGGTTTCAGACCAGATTACTAATTCCGAGGGGGCCAGCCTGTCCAGCCATCAGAGTTGCCGGGTCTATGGTAACAGTCATGGTTTTATGGGTGGCTATCTGGCGTCGAGACAAAGCCTTAGCTGTGTGTTGATTGCCGGTGAACGCGATCGCATGCAGCGAGACTACTGGTATAGCCTGGCGCGCAAGCAGGAGAATCTGGAAGACCCTGAAGCCATTGGTCGACGTGCGGCTGACAGAACGCTTCGACGCCTGGACCCGCGAAAGCCTAAGACGGAACAGGTGCCGGTGCTGTTTGCCGCCGAAATCGCCGGAGGGTTGCTGTCGCATCTGTTGGGTGCGATCAGTGGTTCCAGTTTGTATCGACAGGCCAGTTTCCTGCTGGGGCATCTGGATAAGCCCCTGTTTCCCGAGTTTGTGCGTATCTACGAGGAGCCTCTGTTGCGCGGAGGTATGGCAAGTGCCTCATTCGATAACGATGGTCTGGCGACCTATGCCAAGGACTTTGTTCGTGATGGCGTTCTGTGCAGCTACCTGCTTGGCGTCTACTCGGCGCGTAAGCTCGGTATGACATCGACCGCCAATGCCGGTGGGGCACATAACCTGCGTATCAGTGACAGTGGTCTGGGGGCCGGTGAGCTCTTGCAGAAAATGGATCGAGGGCTACTGGTCACTGAGCTTATGGGGCAAGGGGTGAATCTGGTCACGGGTGATTATTCAAGAGGTGCCAGTGGTTTCTGGGTCGAGAATGGCATCATCCAGTATCCCGTGTCTGAAATTACCATCGCTGGTAATTTGAAAGATATGTTCGCCAATCTGGTTGCGGTTGGAAACGACGTTGATCGGCGGGGTAATGTACAGTCAGGCTCAATTTTGCTGGAAGGTATGACGGTTGGTGGGGATTAGTCCGTTATGTGATCCTGATAGGAGCAGGAGGGCTATTCGCCCTCCCCGAAGAAGTCGTTAACCAGTTCGGTAATGGCTTCCAGAGCCCGCTCTTCGTCGTCACCGTCAATCCGCAGAATAAGTTCGGTGCCCTGGCTCGCCGCCAGTAGCATCACTGACATAATACTCTTGCCGTCAACCATCTTGCCGTCGTGGCCTACCTCGATGGCGCTGCCATAAGCGGAAGCGGTGGTAACAAACTTGGAGGCGGCCCGTGCATGCAGACCGAGTTTATTGATAATAGTTATCCTGGTGTCGATCATGTTGGTTCACATTGTTATTTTTGTGTGGTGTGAAGCTCGCGGTGACGAACCTGAACATTCTTGATTTTGTCGCTAAAGCTGTTGGCCAGCTGCTCACTGAGATATACCGAGCGATGGTGTCCGCCGGTACAACCGATGGCAACCGTCAGATAGCTTCGGTTGCCTGCCTCGAAAGCGGGCAGCCAGCGATCGACAAAGTCACCTATATCGGACAGCATTCCCTGTACTTCAGGTTGATCGGCCAAAAAGGTCTGTACGGGTTCTTCCAACCCGCTAAACCCCCTGAGATGAGGAACCCAATAGGGGTTGGGTAAGCAGCGTACATCAAATACGTAATCGGCATCAATTGGGATGCCGCGTTTGAAGCCGAAGGACTGAAACAGCAACGCCAGGCTATCGTTGTTACGTTGGGCTACGCGCGTGCGAATCAGGTCACGCAGTTCGTGAAGCGACAGGGAGCTGGTATCCAGAGTCAGTTTGGCTTCGTCTTTGAGCGGAGCCAAGAGTTCACTTTCGGCCAGTATTGCTTCTTCTAATGAACATTGATCGTTGGAGAGTGGGTGCCGGCGGCGGGTTTCACTGAATCGCTTCAAGAGGGTCGCGGGTTCGGCATCCAGGTAGATGACCTCACAGTTAACACCGCTTTCGCTCAGTTGGCTGAGGATTTCCGGGAAACGTTTGAGGTCGGCATGCATATTACGAGCATCGATACTCACCGCCGCATTACGCAGTTCTGCTTCCCCTGAGATTTCTGCGGCCAGAGAGCCCAGAAGTCCAGCCGGCATATTATCGACGCAGTAAAAACCCTGGTCTTCCAGTACGTGTAACGCACTACTTTTTCCTGAGCCTGATCGTCCACTGATTATGACTAGTCGCATGCCACTTTTTCCACTGAGTACAGGCAGCGAGCCACCTGTCCATTGACTGAATTAGTGGAAGTATATCAGCTGGTAAGTGACAGGTCTGTGACCTGAGGGATTCAGTCAATCGGCGCGATAGCGATGGTGTAGAGTTCGCTGCCATCTTTTGCGTGGCGAAGATTGTTACGATAGCTGGCATTGTCCAGCCGTCCCGCCAGTTCTTGCAGGATAGCCAAATGTTCGTTGGTAGCTTCGTTGGGTACCACAAGGGCGAAAATAAGATCCACCGGATTGCCATCCATAGCATCAAAATCGATGCCATCGGAGAGTTTTAATAGGGCTCCCATGGGTGCGGTGCAGGATTCGAGTCGGCAGTGGGGTATGGCGATACCCTTGCCAAAACCGGTGCTGCCGAGTCGTTCACGCTCGATCAAGCCATTAAAAAGATTATCCGCCGAGATTTCCGGAGCGCCCTGGGCAATGGTTTCCGCCAGGGTTTCGAGTACGCGTTTTTTGCTGCCGCCTTCCGCAGCACAAAGGCTGCGGTCGGGGCTTAGGAGGGTTGTCAGGTTCATGGAGAATATTAACGAGAGAGGTTCTTTTCCTTGTGTTTCATCAGCTGACGATCCAGTTTGTCGGCCAGCATGTCGATGGCGGCATACATATCGTCATGGACAGCAGTGGCGTGGATGTCAGCACCGCGAACATGGAGGTTGGCCTCTGCTTTTTGCCCTTCTTTTTCTATGCTCAGGGTGACGTTGACGCTGGTGATGGTGTCGAAATGTCTTTCCAGACGGTCAACCTTGGTTGCTACATACTCACGCAAAGCTTCTGTTACATCGACATGATGTCCACTGATGTTGATTTGCATGCGTCTCTCTCCTAGATGGGTTTTTCGTGATACTGAACCGACACCATGTCGTGCTCAGCTGTGTGCCTCTGTTTCGATCATATCCGAGACTCGATATTTCTATGTTGCTATTAATCAATATAACCTATACCAGACGTTTTCTTTCGTTTGATGGAGGAATGGACAGGGATTCTCGATACTTGGCGATGGTGCGGCGGGCTACCTGAATTCCTTGCTCGGCAAGCAGACCGGCTATTTTACTATCGCTCAATGGTTTTTTTGGGTTCTCGGCGGCAACCAGTTTCTTGATAATCGCACGAATGGCGGTGGAGGAGCATTCCCCACCACTGGCCGTGCTGACATGGCTGGAGAAGAAATACTTCAGCTCAAAGATGCCCCTTGGGGTGTGCATGTATTTTTGCGTTGTGACCCGGGATATGGTCGATTCATGCATGCTGACGGCTTCCGCAATATCATGCAGAACCAACGGTTTCATGGCTTCTTCGCCATAATCCAGAAAGCCGCGTTGGTGTTCGACAATCTGGGTGGCGACTTTCATCAGGGTCTCATTGCGACTTTGCAGGCTTTTAAGGAACCAGCGGGCTTCCTGCAGGTGGTTTTTCAAGTAGGTGTTGTCGGCGCTGTTATCGGCTCGCTTGACGAGGGAGGCGTAGCCCGAGTTAATCCGTACACGGGGCATGGCATCCGAGTTGAGTTCAACAATCCAGCGCTCGTTGACCTTTCTGACCGTTACATCGGGAATGACATATTCGGGCTCGCTGCTTTCGATACTGGCTCCAGGCTTGGGGTTCAGGGTCTGGATCAGCTCGATTGCCGCTTTGAGTTCGGGTTCTTTGAGGCGTGCTTTGCGCATCAGTTGAGCATAGTCATGGTTGCCCAAAAGGTGGATATGTTTTTCAACCACCAGAGCGGCCGGTTTCAGGTGGGGAGTGTCGCTCGGAAGTTGGGCCAGCTGGATCAGCAGACATTCGCTCAGGGAGCGCGAAGCGACCCCTACAGGATCGAACTGCTGTATCCGGCGAAGTACGGCTTCGATCTCATCAAGCTCAATCTCCAGATCGGCATCGATGCTGTCGAGCAGCTCCTCGCAGCTGCAGCCAAGGTAACCATCCTCTTCAAGAGCGTCGATGATAGTGATCGCAATGGCACGATCGGTATCGCTCATTGGAGTCAGGTTAAGCTGCCATTCGAGATGGGATTGCAGTGAATCCACCGTGCTGGCACGCGCCGCTGGATTGTAGTCATCGTTGTCCGATGGGGCTGAAGAAGCAGGTAAGCTCGATTGATAGACATCGTCCCAGGCAGAATCTACTGGCAGATCATTGGGGATGTTGTCCTGCCAGTCGTCGGAAAGAACCTCGTTCTCGTTATTGGCGCTCTCGCTGCTCTGTTGTTCCTGCTGGCGTTGCTCACCTTCATTGAGAGCGGTTGATTCGGCTTTAATATCGAATTCCGTACCGTCACGGGCTTCATCTTGCTTTGAGCTGGGTTCTTCCAGGCCGTCTTCGGCCTCGAGCATAGGGTTAGATTCGAGGGCTTGCTGAATCTCCTGTTGAAGATCCAGGGTAGAGAGCTGCAGAAGTTTTATGGCTTGTTGCAGCTGAGGCGTCATCGTCAGCTGCTGGCCCATTTTCAGGACTAGGGATGGTTTCATAGATAATACAATGTCCGGTCCATATACTGCCTACTCCTCGCATGGGTTACCCCGGTAGCCTCTTGCACCGGCAAAAATCTTGCATGGCGTCTATTATAGAGCCGAAGTACTCCGAATGCCTATATTCGAAACTGGTGTCCGAGATAAACGTCTTTCACCTTTTGGTTACTCAGAATGGCTTGGGCATCGCCCTCTGCAATGATTTTGCCTTCGCTGACAATGTAGGCGAGCTCGCAGATATCGAGGGTTTCGCGCACGTTATGGTCGGTAATCAGAACCCCGATACCTTTGTCACGTAAATGACGGACGACATCCTTGATGTCATTGACAGAGATAGGATCTACCCCGGCAAAGGGTTCGTCGAGCAAAATAAAAGCGGGTTCAGTCGCCAGTGCCCGAGCAATTTCGACCCGGCGTCGTTCACCACCGGACAGACTGATGCCTTTGCTATCTCGAAGGTGAGAGATATGAAACTCGTTGAGCAACTCCTCCAGTTTGGCCAGGCGTTGCTTGCGATTGAGGTCCTTGCGGGTTTCTAAGATCGACAGAATATTTTCGGTGACAGTCAGCTTGCGGAAGATTGAGGCTTCCTGAGTCAGGTAACCTATGCCTTTGCGGGCCCGACCGTGCATGGGCAGACGCGTGATATCTTCGCCGTCCATCAGGATTTGGCCGTTGTCCGACTGAACCAGGCCAACAATCATATAAAAGCTGGTCGTCTTGCCGGCGCCATTGGGTCCCAGCAACCCTACAATCTGATTGCTGTTGATGCTGATCGAAATGTCTTCGACGACGTGCCGGCCACGATAACTCTTTGCCAGGTGAAGTGCTTTCAGGGTTGCCATAGATCGCTTACTGCTTGCTCTTGGGTTGAATGACCATCTCGACACGGTTCTTTCCGGTGCGACTGGTGGCACCCTGGGCGTTGACCGCCTGGGTTTTCATATTGTAATGAATGACATCGCCGGTAAAGGAGTTGCCCTCCTGAAACAGTTTGGCGTTCTTGATCAGCTTGACTTTGTCTTTGGCGATGGCGTAATCGATGGTATTGCCATAGGCCTTGATAATCTCTTTATCGACAGCCGGTTTTTCCTGGTAATGAGCTGGTGTGCCTTCCGCTACCATGCGAGTCACCGCACCCGCCTTGGTGTAGATGGTGACTTTATCGCCGGTAATATGAATCGAGCCCTGGTCCATGGTGACACTGCCTGTGTAGATGGCTCGTCCGGCTCCTTCGTCGATATCGGCCTTGTCCGCTTTAATGCGAATCGGTTGTTCCTGGTCTTCTGGCAGGGCTTGTGCGCCCGTGCTGGCCAGAAGGGTAGAGAATAAGAGAACAAGTAAGGGTTTAGTGGTGCTCATAGATGCCTCTGACGTTCGATTGTAATTGAACGCGGTCCTGGTTGAGGTGGGCCTTCATTCCCACAGCATGAGTGATCCCTTCGGGAGAGGTAATAACGACCGGTCGATTGGTTTCGGCCAGTTGTTGTTCAGAATATAGAGTGATGAAATCGGTATCAAGGCGGCCTGTTTCCAGGCCTTCTCTGGATAGCATGGTCATGCTGACATCGTCCCAGAGTTCCAGGTCTTCGTTGCCAGGTAACAGTTTTCCCGAGCGCGCACTGATGAGGCGTTCACCCATGTCGCGTATCAAAATAACACGGGGTTCACGAATCATGGTCGTATCGTTGTGGGGGAAGTGGTTTACTCGTTCAGCTTTGAGGCGATGATCGGGTTTACCCAGTTCGTTAAATCGGGTCACCTGGGCATTATCCAGGTAGAAGTCCACTTCCTGGCGCTCACGAGGGTCGATATTGGGCGGTGCGAGTGTCTGGCGAAGTGGTGTGTTCTCGTAAAGATACAAGCCGGCGTAGGCAAATAACACTCCACATAACAACGTAACCAGGACAGCTCTAATCATGAATCACTCACAGGTAACTATCGAGGGCACTTTGTAACTTACCCTGAGCGGCAAGCAGGGCGTCGCAAAATTCACGGGCTGCGCCCTGACCACCTGAGGATTGGGTCACGGCGATGGCGTGTTGCTTTACAAAGCTGTGGGCATTGGCCACGGCGGCGCCCAGGGCTACGTGACGGATGGCCGCGAGGTCGGGCAGATCGTCGCCCAGGTACGCCACCTGATGCAGCTCCAGCTGAAGGCTGGGCAGAAGTTCTTTCAGGGCGATCAGTTTGTCTTCGCGACCCTGAACCAGGTGTGAGATGCCCAGGTTTTTTGCGCGCCGGGCAACCAGTTGCGAGGTGCGGCCGGTGATAATAGCCGTTTCAATACCGGCGCGTTGCAGCATCTTGATTCCCTGCCCATCGAGGGTGGAGAACGCTTTGAGCTCCTCGCCGTTTTCGCTGAACAACAGTTGGCCGTTGGTGAGTACGCCATCGACATCAAAAACAGCCAGACGAACCTGTTTGGCTTTTTCTTCGTACTGACTGAACATCAAACGACTCCTGCCTTTAACAGATCGTGCATGTTAAGCGCCCCGACAGGTTTGTCGTTATCATCGATGACAATCAGGCCGTTGATTTTGCTTTCTTCCATGATATGGACCGCTTCAGCGGCCAGCATACCAAGGGTGATGGTTTTGCAGTGCCGGGTCATGACGTCATCGATGGAGGTCGTCGCCATGTTGAGTTCGTGATCCAGCGAGCGACGCAAGTCACCGTCGGTAAAGACGCCGCTCAGGGTTCCTGCAGCGGATACAATCGCGGTCATTCCCAAACCTTTTTGAGTCATCACCAGCAGGGCGTCTCGCAGCAATGTGTTTTCATTGACAATGGGGAGGCGTTCGCCGCTGTGCATGATGTCGTCCACTTTTAACAGCAGGCGGCGACCCAAAGAGCCGCCCGGGTGGGAAAAAGCAAAGTCTTCGGCGCTAAAACCTCGGTGTTCCAGCAGGGCGATGGCCAGGGCATCCCCCATCACCAGAGTTACGGTAGTGCTGGATGTTGGTGCCAGGTTGAGCGGGCAGGCCTCTTCTTTAACGCTGGTATCAAGGTTGACGTTGGCCGCTTGAGCTAAGGCAGAGTCGGGGTTACCTGTCATGCTAATCATGGGTACCCCAAGCCGTTTGAGTAGGGGGATCAGGGTGACCATCTCGCCAGTGTTACCGGAATTGGACAGGGTGATAACCACATCATCGGCGGTAATCATGCCCATGTCACCGTGGCTTGCTTCTCCTGGGTGAACGAAGAATGCGGGGCTGCCGGTGCTGGCCAGGGTGGCAGCTATTTTAGTGCCAATATGGCCGGATTTTCCCATTCCTACCACGACGATGCGCCCGCGGCAGTTGATCAATAGTTCGCAAGCTTGCTCAAAGTCGGCATCGATTCGCTGTTCTAGCTGGGCTATGGCTTCCTGTTCCATGCGTACGGTACGCAGGCCGGAGGCTTTGAAGCTATTGGGTTGGGTCATTAGGCTACCAGGCTATTCAAACAAAGGAAGATACTGTTACAAGGTCAAATACAAGGCGACATAATACGCGCTATAACCGGCAAATAGAATGCTACCGCTGAGTCGTCCTATGCCGCCATTTCGCAGCGCAAGCCAGGCCATCACCGCTAGCAGTAGGGTAAGCCCCAGCATGCTGGCGTAGTCGCGATATAATATTTCGCTAGTAAAAGCGGTAGGGGCAATCAGGCCGGGTACAGAGAGCACGGCCAGCAAATTAAAGATGTTGGACCCCACCACGTTACCCAGGGCAATGTCGTGGTGCTTCTTAAGGGCGCTTGCGACCGATGCGGCGAGTTCGGGTAGGCTAGTGCCAACGGCAACCACAGTGAGGCCGATAACCAGGTCACTCACACCGAAGAACAGGGCGACTTCAGTAGCTCCCCAGACCAGCATGCGTGAGCTTATCAGCAATATGGCTAATCCGAGCCCGAGGATGGCCAGGGCCCGTCTCAATGGAATGTCAGGGATCTCTTCCGCCTCATTCAATGCCAGTGCCTGGTCCCCGGCGGCGAGTGGCGGTTTTTGCCACCGAAACAGCAGGTAAAGTGTGATTACCAACCCTGACAGCAGGAATACACCGTCCATAAGGCCCAAATAGAGATCAATCAGGCACAATCCGGCTGCTAGCGTGATAACCAGGAGCAGAGGGATCTCCCTGACAATCAGTGAGTTCTTCACGGGCAAAGGGGCGATGAGTGCGGTGATGGCCAACACCAGGCCTATATTGGCTATGTTCGAACCGATAGCATTCCCTGCGGCAAGCCCGGCATGGCCATCTGATGCGGCCATTATCGATACCAGGATCTCCGGGGCGGATGTGCCCAAGGATACGACGGTCAGACCGATCAACAGGGGAGACATGCCTAACTGCCGAGCTGTCGCAGCAGCACCTTCGACAAATTTGTCGGCGCTCCAGATCAGGGCTGCGAATCCGGCGGCTATCGAAAGCGATGCCAAAAGCATAGAGGAATCCATCAGTTAAAAAAGGGGGCTAATTAAAGAGATTATCCATTTTGAATGCAAGCCTCTGACGATATGGCCTCATCAGTGAAAGAGCGGGCTGGAAGCGACGGTCATAAGTGATTAGAATGCGCTCAAAGTTTAGTAACAAGGAATCCCGTGTTGGAATTCATCTGTATAGTCGGAATTCTATCGGCTGCCAAGGAAGTGGCGATCTGAATGGACGATTTTGACAATCCTTATATTGAAATGTGCGGTCTCAGCTTTCGGCGTGGGGAACGTGTCATTTTTGATAAGGTCGATATTGCCATTCCTCGAGGCAAAATTACCGGCATCATGGGGCCTAGCGGCACAGGTAAAACTACCCTGCTGAAATTGATTGGTGCCCAAATTCGCCCGGATAAAGGCTGTGTAAAGGTTGATGGGCAGGAAATAAGCTCATTGCGACGAGGCGACCTCTTTGCGGTGCGCAAGAAGATGGGCATGCTGTTTCAGAGCGGTGCCCTGTTCACGGATCTCAGTGTTTTCGAAAATGTCGCCTTTCCTCTAAGGGTTCATACGAGTCTCGATGAAGCCTTAATTCGTGATCTGGTACTGATGAAGCTTCATGCGGTGGGATTGCGTGGTGCGCGCGATCTGATGCCTAGCGAGTTGTCGGGTGGTATGGCGCGACGCGTTGCCCTGGCCAGAGCGATTGCCCTGGATCCCCAGATGATGATGTACGATGAACCCTTTGTTGGTCAGGATCCTATGGCTATGGGGGTTTTGGTGCAGTTAATTCGCATGCTGAATGATGCTTTGCAACTGACCAGTGTTATCGTCTCCCATGATGTCCATGAAACGGCCAGCATCGCTGATTACATCTATGTTGTGGGTGATACCCATGTACTTGGTTTTGGTACCCCGAAAGAGATGATCAACTCCGAAGATCCCCGTATTCGTCAGTTTATGCAGGGTTTGCCCGACGGGCCGGTACCTTTCCATTATCCTGCCCAGGAGTACCATCAGGACTTGATGAGAGGGCATGATGCATAACATTTTAGCGAAATTGCGCTTGCTGGGCCGATCGGGTCTGGAGCGACTGGAAGCTCTGGGGCGTGCGCTGATTATTTTGCTGGGCGCTATTTTTGGCCGCTCCTTGTTTGGCTCTAATCTTCAACTGCTGATTGCCCAGATCTATTCGGTGGGGGTGTTATCGCTCATCATTATAACTGTGTCTGGATTGTTTATTGGCATGGTGTTGGGTTTGCAAGGCTATAACATCCTGGTCAAGTACGGTTCCGAAGAAGCGGTGGGCCAGATGGTGGCATTAACACTGGTTAGGGAGTTAGGTCCGGTGGTGACGGCATTGTTGTTTGCCGGCCGGGCCGGATCAGCCCTGACCGCAGAGATTGGCTTGATGAAGGCGACCGAGCAGCTTTCCAGTATGGAAATGATCGGTATAGACCCATTGAAGCGCATTGTGGCTCCAAGGTTTTGGGCTGGCTTTATTTCCATGCCCTTGCTGGCACTCATATTCAGCTGTGTCGGTGTGATTGGCGGCTCCATGGTAGGCGTGAATTGGTTGGGGATATATGAGGGCTCGTTCTGGGGTGTGATGCAGAACTCGGTGAGTTTTCAGGGCGATGTGCTTAACGGCATCATAAAAAGTATTGTGTTCGGGTTTGTTGTGACCTGGATAGCTGTCTTTCAGGGCTATGACTGTGTTCCCACATCGGAGGGGATCAGCCGGGCAACAACCCGAACCGTGGTCCATTCATCCCTTGCAGTGCTAGGGCTAGACTTTATTTTGACCGCAGTGATGTTTGGAGAATTGTAATCATGCGCATGAGAACGGTAGAAATCAGCGTGGGTGGTTTTATTGTAGCTGGAGTGCTTGCGCTGGTGATGGTTGCATTGCGTGTGAGTGGGCTCAGTATCTCTTCCGGCGAAAGCGACTATCGACTGGTCGCTCATTTTAGCAATATAGGTGGCTTGAGTGTGAGAGCCAAGGTTTCCATGAGTGGTGTTCCGGTCGGTAAGGTTGTGGCCATTGAGTACGACCGTGAAGCCTACGATGCCAAAGTAACCATGGCGATAAATAGCCGATATGACAATATCCCTTTTGACAGCACGGCGATGATTCTGACGTCGGGATTGCTGGGTGAGCAGTATGTGGGGATTAGTGTCGGAGGAGATGATGAGTTTCTGGCCGAAGGGGATGAGTTTGACGATACCCAGTCCGCACTGGTGCTCGAAGAGCTGATTGGTCAGTTCCTGTTAAATACCGTTGAGAAGGATTAGTCGGTTGCGCGATAATTACTTTCGGGGCTTATTGGTAGAGGTGCCACTTATGAAATGGTTTCGTTCAATCTTCGTGATGTTGATGATGCTAGCTCTCTCCGGGCCGGCTCAGGCGGAAATCGGGCCTGAGCAGGTTGTGCGCGAAACCACGGATCGCATGATGGGTATGCTGAAGGATCAGCGGGAGCTCTATAACTCTGACCCTGAGGCGTTGTACAAAGCGCTTGATGAGTTGTTGTCCCCGGTAATTGCCTTTGATGCGATCGCTAAAAGCGTGGTTAGCGTCAAGTACAACCGTGACGCGAGTCCGGAGCAGATGCAGAATTTTGAGGTGGTGTTCAAGCGCAGCCTGGTCGAGTTTTATGGCAAAGCCATCAGTCAGTTTGATGATAGTGAGTTCAATATTGATATTGTTGTAAAGCCGGTTGATCCCAAGAAAATGAAGAAGCGCCGGGTTCCTGTGGAAATGGATGTGACCACCGCTAATGGAACTCTGATTCCCCTGACCTACACCATGTTCAAGGCTAAAGACGGTACCTGGAAGCTTCGTAATGTGATTGTGAATGGTATTAATATCGGCAAGTTGTTCCGTACCCAGTTTGATCAGGCCATGCAGGATAATGGTAAGGATCTGCAGTACGTGATCGACAACTGGGGTGAGATCCTGTCCCAGAACAACCAGCCGCAATCCAGCTGATGCACGGTCAGGCATGGCTATCCGGTCGTCGAGAAATCTCCCTGTCAGGTGAGATTGATTTCGACACAGCCCCGGAACTGGATCGCTTGGTGAAATCCCTGTTGGCCGAAGCGCCAGGCATTGATTGGCAGCTGAATATGGACGGTGTGGTGCGGGTTAACAGCGCGGCGCTGGCGCTGTTGTTGAGCTGGCATCGTTTTCTGGCTCCGCATCAGGGCGCTTTGGAAATCAAAGCGATGCCAGGCGAACTCATCGACCTGGCCAGGGTCTGTGGCGTCGATGAGATTCTTCAAGCACATTGAGTGAGCTGCGAGCTACTTTCCCCACCCAGCGTATTCTTATATCATAGGCGCCCTTTTTTTATTGCCACCCCAATAGAGGTACGCCATGACGCCCGAAGAGATCAAGCAGCTGCTGGAATCCCGACTCGATGGAGTGGAAGTGCAGGTCGAGGGGGAAGGCTGCGATTTTCGACTCAACCTGATTGGTGATGAACTGGCGGCTATGCGACCGGTCAAGCGTCAGCAGACGGTGTATCAGCACCTCAACGAATTCATTGCCAGTGGTGCAATCCATGCCGTAAACATGGCATTTTTCAACCGAGAGCAGTGGTCGGCTCGCGGCCAGTAGAACCTGTTTCCTTACTTATGGCAGTACCAGATCTCCAGGAGATCCCATGGATAAACTGATTATCAGCGGTGGAGTTCGTCTCGATGGCGAAATTCGCATTTCGGGAGCGAAAAATGCTGCGCTTCCTATTCTCGCAGCCACACTGTTGGCCGAAGAGCCTGTTACCGTCTGCAACTTACCCCATTTGCACGACATAACCACTATGATCGAACTCTTCGGTCGCATGGGGGTCGAGCTGGTGATTGACGAGCGGCTCAATGTTGAGGTTCATGCCAGTACGATCAAGAGCCTGAGCGCACCCTATGAGTTAGTTAAAACCATGCGGGCCTCGATTCTGGTCCTGGGTCCGATGTTGGCCCATTTTGGCGAAGCGGAAGTGGCCCTGCCTGGAGGCTGTGCGATCGGCAGCCGCCCCGTAGATCTGCATATTCGCGGTTTGCAGCAGATGGGTGCCGAGATAGTCGTTGAAGATGGCTATATCCGTGCACGAGTCGAAGATCGTCTCAAGGGAGCGCGAATCTTTTTCGATACGGTCACGGTAACCGGTACCGAGAATTTGCTGATGGCCGCTTGCCTGGCCGACGGAGTCTCCGTATTGGAGAATGCCGCACGGGAGCCAGAGGTGGTTGATCTGGCCAATTGCCTGATCGCGATGGGGGCCAAAATCGAAGGCCATGGCACCGATATGATTACGGTGACGGGTGTGGAGCGGTTACATGGTTGCACCTATCCAGTGTTGCCGGATCGTATCGAAACCGGCACCTATCTGGTGGCTGCGGCGGCAACGGGTGGTCGAGTTAAGCTTAAGGATACTCGCGCCGATATTCTTGATGCGGTTTTGGTTAAGCTGGAAGAGGCTGGTGCCAAGCTTAATGTTGGTGAAGACTGGATTGAACTGGACATGGAAGGTCGGCGCCCCAAGGCGATCAACCTTCGAACCGCTCCCTACCCAGCGTTCCCGACCGATATGCAGGCCCAGTTTGCTGCTCTTAATGCGATCGCCGAAGGGGCCGGGCAGGTTGTGGAAACTGTGTTTGAAAACCGCTTTATGCATGTCAATGAGATGATGCGTATGGGGGCCGATATCAGTGTTGAGGGTAACACTGCGATGGTCAGGGGGGTCGATCAGTTAAAGTCGGCGCCGGTGATGGCAACGGATCTTCGTGCGTCGGCCAGCTTGGTCATTGCCGGATTGGTGGCCGATGGTGATACGGTGGTCGATCGTATCTACCATATTGATCGTGGTTACGAATGCATTGAAGAGAAGCTACAGTCGCTGGGCGCTAAAATTCGACGCGTGCCCTCCTAGGAGAAGTTAAACGGATGAGCAGTTCGCAGCAGTTGACTATTGCCCTGTCCAAAGGGCGTATTCTTGATGATACCTTGCCACTGTTGAAGGCCGCGGGTATCGAACCTCAGGAAGATCTGAATAAAAGTCGCAAGCTGATTTTTGATACCAGTCGTGATGACGTTAAGCTGTTGATTATTCGTGCTACCGATGTTCCCACCTATGTTCAGCATGGTGCAGCAGATCTCGGAGTCGCCGGTAAAGATGTCTTGATGGAACACGGGGGCAAAGGCTTGTATGAGCCGCTGGATCTGGAAATTGCACGTTGCAAGCTGATGACGGCGGGTCCGGTCGACGCTCCCGCGTTATCCGGTAGACTCAGAGTGGCAACCAAATTCGTGAATGTTGCGCGACGTTATTATGCTGCCCAGGGCCAACAGGTTGATGTCATCAAGTTGTATGGTTCGATGGAGTTGGCGCCTTTGGTGGGGCTAGCCGATCGAATTATCGATGTGGTGGATACCGGCAATACCTTACGGGCGAACGGCCTGGAACCTCAGGAGCTGATAGCCACCATCAGCTCTCGGTTGGTGGTCAATAAAGCATCGATGAAGTTAAAGCATGGCAAGGTGCAGGAATTGATTGAACGTCTGGGAGAAGCGGTTGTTAACTCCCGTAAAGAGAGCTGATCGATGTTAGGGCTTTTTACTGAGTAATTGAGTGGCTGCGGTTGAAAGGAGATGATGTCATGCCAAATCCCACAGTAGATATTGCCCGGTTGGATGCGGGTGCTGAAGGTTTTCGTGAGCGTTTGGATCGTATGTTGGCCTGGGACGGGGTGTCCGATGACAGTGTGGTTTCCAGCGTCACCGACATTATAAGTAATGTGCGCCAACGCGGTGATCAGGCGCTGGTTGAATACAGCAATCGCTTTGATCGCCTCGATGTCTCCGACATGCAGCAGCTCAGCCTGGGTGCCGATCGTTTGCTTGAGGCCTACGAAGGGTTGCCCGAAGAGCAGAGAGAAGCGCTTCGTGTTGCGGCTGAGCGTATTCGGGATTATCACCAGCGGCAGCTACAGGAATCCTGGCACTATCGGGAGGCCGATGGCACCCTGCTGGGTCAGCAAGTAACCGCAATGGACCGTGTGGGTATCTATGTGCCTGGCGGAAAGGCGGCTTATCCATCGTCGGTGCTGATGAATGCGATTCCGGCCAAAGTAGCCGGGGTATCCGAAATCATCATGGTGGTACCAACCCCTGACGGGGAAGTGAACGAGCTGGTGCTGGCAGCGGCGCATCAGTCTGGCGTTGACCGGGTCTTTACCGTCGGTGGTGCTCAGGCAGTGGCGGCCCTGGCTTATGGCACGCAAAGCGTGCCCGGAGTCGACAAAATCGTCGGTCCCGGCAATATCTATGTGGCGACGGCCAAGCGAATGGTATTCGGTCAGGTAGGTATTGATATGATCGCCGGACCTTCTGAAATTCTTGTGGTGTGCGACGGTCAAACCAATCCTGACTGGATCGCGATGGATCTGTTCTCTCAAGCCGAACATGACGAAGACGCACAATCTATCCTGGTCTCGCCGGATGAAGAATTCCTGGATCGTGTACAAGAAAGCATCGAGCGTTTGCTGCCCACGATGGAGCGGGCGGACATTATTCGCGCTTCTCTCGAATCCCGGGGCATGCTGATTAAGGTTTGTGATCGTGAGCAGGCGCTGGCGGTAACTAACCGCATTGCCCCTGAGCATTTGGAGTTATCGGTAGAAGATCCGGAAGCCTGGGCGCGAGAAGTTCGTCATGCCGGCGCCATCTTTATGGGGCGTTATACGGCCGAAGCACTGGGCGATTATTGCGCAGGACCCAATCACGTCTTGCCGACGTCATCAACGGCTCGTTTCTCATCGCCGCTTGGGGTTTACGACTTCCAGAAGCGCTCCTCGTTGATCCAGTTTTCGGCCCAGGGGGCTTCGGAGATGGGTAAGGTGGCTTCCGTTCTGGCTCGTGGCGAAGGGCTTACGGCTCACGCTCGTTCTGCCGAGTACCGGATTCGCAAATAAGGCTTGATGATGGGCTGGCCTTGGTTGGATTTGACTTCCAGGCTGGCTGCTAGGGGATGACCATTCTGGGGCGTTCCCCTACCACCGTGTTGAACGTCTGCTCGTTGCCCTGGCGCAAGGCTTTGATGGTGACTTTTTCCCCGGGCCGCTGACGAGCCACTTGATCCATCACTGAGCGGCCATTGCCGGCGTAAGTGCCGTTAATCTCCGTAATCACATCCCCTCTTTGCAAACCAGCTGTAGCCGCAGGGCTGTTTTTGTACACGCCTGAAATCAGAATGCCATCACGCAGTGCGATGCCGAACGACTCGGCCAGTTCCGGTGTCAGGGGTTGGGCTTCAATGCCTAACCAGCCACGGATAACACGGCCATGCTTGATGATCGATAGCATCACGCTACGGGCCAGCTCAGATGGGATGGCAAATCCGATGCCTTGGGAGCCGCCACTGCGGGAGAAAATGGCGGCATTGATACCCAGCAGGTTACCTTCTGCGCTGATTAAGGCGCCGCCAGAGTTGCCGGGGTTGATGGCTGCATCGGTCTGGATGAAGTCTTCGTAGGTGGTGATGTTGAGTTCGTTTCGTCCCGTGGCGCTGATGATACCCATGGTCACCGTTTGCCCTACGCCGAACGGGTTGCCAATAGCCAGCACGACATCACCAATGCGAGCGGTTTGTGAGTCGGCCAATGTGATTGTGGGCAGGTTGGCGAGTGAGATTTTCAGCACCGCGAGATCGGTTTCCGGATCGTCGCCAATAATGGTGGCTTCAGTGTCGCGCCCGTCCCGCAAGGAGACAATAATCTCATCCGCCTCTTTAATGACGTGGCTATTGGTCAGAATATAGCCTTCCGGGCTCATAATTACCCCGGAGCCCAGGCTCGATTGCATGCGCCGGTTTCTCGGGACGCTGCCGTAGCCGCCAAAGGGGTCGTCTTTTCGGGAGTCTATCAACGGGTTGTTTGGGTTGGTTGCCTTGGCGGTATAGATGTTGACGACGGCCGGTGCCGCCGCGCTCACCGCATCGCTGTAGGATGTGCGGATACCGCTTTCGGCAGACGGCTGAGGGGCAACGGTTTGCAAGGTAATGGCGGGCTTTTGCGTGGGTGGGTTGCCGATCAGTGCGGGAAACTGCTGTATCAGTAATAACGCGACCAGCACTCCGCAGACTACTGGCCAACTGATATAGGAGAACAGACGGTTCAAATGCAGGTCCCTGAGCAAAGGCGGTCGGTGCAAAATGCGTCGACAAAGATTAATATTATCAGGCGATTATACGCAGCATCTGAGGGGCATTCCACGTTTTGAACAATGCCCGAGCTGTTTACGCTGTTATTCAGACCTTCCAGGGTGGCCCCATGTCTTTGCCTCTGTACGAATTATTGGATCTATTGAACGCCGAACTCAAACCCGCTCAGTTTAGTGATTATTGCCCTAACGGTTTACAGGTAGAGGGTGCCGGGCGAGTCGAGAAGGTGGTGACCGGAGTGACGGCCAGTCAGGCGTTGATCGATGCGGCAATTGAAAGGCAGGCGGACCTGTTACTGGTTCACCATGGCTTTTTCTGGAAAGGGGAGTCGGCGCCAATCGTGGGTATCAAGCAGCGCCGTATCAAGGCCCTGCTCGAGCATGGAATCAGTCTGGTGGCTTATCATCTGCCACTCGATGCGCATCCGGTGCTGGGTAATAATGCCCAGTTGGGTCGATTGCTTGGAGTGAACAAGGCATCGCCCATCAGTGCTGATGATCCGTCATCATTGGTGTGGATGGGGGAGCTGGAACGGCCCTGCAGTGCACCAGAGATGCAACGCCTGCTTGAAGCGAAACTGGGCCGAGAGCCGCAGTTGATTTCAGGTGGATCCCACGAAGTGAAACGGGTTGCCTGGTGCACCGGTGCGGCACAGGGTTATATAGACCAGGCCGCGCTGGCCGGGGTTGATTGCTTTATCAGTGGCGAAATATCCGAGCCTACAGTGCACAGTGCACGTGAACTGGGTATCCATTATCTGGCGGCAGGGCATCATGCCACGGAACGTTATGGTGTGAAGGCGTTGGGGGAGTGGCTGGCACAGACACAAGGGCTCGACCATACCTTTGTTGATATCGACAATCCGGTCTAAGGGTCGTCTGGTTGGCTGTAGGTAGCAACTCTGTAAGTCGCTGGGGGTAGGGGGGGTTATCCCTCTTTGTCATATTAATAGTTTTTTTTATTCTTAAATTTAGTCTACTTATAATCATCACCTATTTGATATAGTAGCCACCCCTTTTTTGAGAATCTGCGCTTTTTCTGCTTGAGCATTATTCCGCGAATGCCAATACCCAAAGCGCTTAATATGGAACCTTCCATGTCGGATAGAAAACTTACCCATCTCAAACAGCTTGAAGCTGAGAGCATTCACATTATCCGTGAGGTCGCGGCCGAATTTGATAATCCGGTCATGCTGTACTCCGTCGGCAAGGATTCAGCGGTGATGCTGCATTTGGCGATGAAGGCGTTTTACCCCGGTAAGCCACCATTTCCCCTGATGCATGTGGATACCACATGGAAGTTTCGTGAGATGATCAGTTTTCGTGATCAGCATGTCAAGAATCTGGGATTGGAGTTGCTGGTTCACACCAATCAGGAAGGCGTTAAACAGGGTATTGGCCCCTTTACTCATGGCAGCGCCAAGCATACTGACGTGATGAAAACCGAAGCGCTCAAGCAGGCGTTGGATAAATACGGATTTGATGCTGCCTTTGGTGGTGCCCGTCGGGATGAAGAGAAGTCCAGGGCCAAAGAGCGTGTTTACTCCTTCCGTGACAAGAACCATCGATGGGACCCCAAAAACCAGCGCCCTGAGTTGTGGAATATCTACAACGGCAAGGTAAATAAGGGCGAGAGTATACGTGTGTTTCCATTGTCTAACTGGACCGAGCTGGATGTCTGGCAGTATATCCACCTCGAACAGATCCCCATTGTGCCGCTCTATTTTGCCAAGCCTCGTCCCGTCGTTATGCGTGATGGTGTCAAAATTATGGTGGATGATGAACGCATGCCGCTTGAGCCCGGAGAAGAGCCAACGATGGAAATGGTTCGTTTCCGTACCCTGGGCTGCTATCCCCTGACCGGAGCGGTCGATTCCCAGGCCACTACCTTGCCTGAAATTATCCAGGAAATGCTGCTGACCACGAGTTCCGAGCGTCAGGGTCGAGTGATCGACCACGACAGCGCTGGCTCGATGGAAAAGAAGAAGCAGGAAGGCTACTTCTAGCTTTAAGCCGTTATTTGTCCATGGGTCGCTTGCGCGGCCCGAACGCAACCGAACATCAGAAGCCGCTATGTCACACCAATCAGACCTGATCGCGACCGATATTAATGAATACCTGGCTCAACATGAGCGTAAGGAACTCCTGCACCTGCTGACCTGTGGCAGCGTCGATGATGGTAAGAGCACCCTGATCGGGCGCTTGCTTCATGACTCAAAAATGATCTATGAAGATCAGCTGGAAGCGGTTAAGGCCGATACCGTCAAGCACGGTACCACGGGTCAGAAACTCGATCTGGCGCTGCTGGTTGATGGTCTTCAGGCCGAGCGTGAGCAGGGCATTACCATTGATGTTGCCTACCGTTATTTTTCCACGGCCAAGCGCAAGTTCATCATTGCCGATACTCCCGGGCATGAGCAATACACTCGAAATATGGCCACAGGGGCCTCCACCTGCGAACTGGCCATTATTCTTATCGACGCCCGTCATGGCGTCATGACCCAAACCCGTCGGCACACCTTTATTGCTTCGTTGTTGGGCATTCGTCATGTGGTTGTGGCGATCAATAAGATGGACCTGATGGATTTCAGTGAAGAGGTCTATAACCGGATTCGCGCACAATATCTGGAATTTGCCGACCAGCTGGGCATCGAAGATCTACGCTTTATACCCCTTTCCGCGCTGGAGGGAGACAACGTAGTCAACAATAGCGAAAAGAGCCCCTGGTACACCGGCCCCTCCCTGATGGAGATTCTGGAAACCGTCGAGCTGTCCGGCGACCGTAATATGGAGAACTTTCGCTTTCCTGTTCAATACGTGAACCGACCTAATCTTAATTACCGAGGATTCTGCGGAACCATTGCTTCCGGTACCGTATCTCCGGGCGATGATATTGTTGCCCTACCATCGGGTAAGGTCAGTCGTATCAAGAGTATCGATACCTATGAGGGTGCCTTGCAAGAGGCCTTTGCTTCGCAGGCTGTTACCCTGACTCTGGAAGATGAGATCGATATCAGTCGTGGTGATACTATCGTCAAAGCTGACGATTTACCGTTGCTGGCCAACCACTTTGAGGCCAACCTGGTCTGGATGAGTGAAGGCGCCCTCAAGTGCGGTCGCCAATACGATTTCAAGTTTTCATCCAATCTGACCACCGGCGCGGTAACCGATATTCTCTACAATATCGATGTGAATACCCTCGAGCATAAAGATGCGGATCAGCTGCAACTCAATGAGATTGCCCGCTGTCGGGTTAGCGTCAATAAGCGGGTGGCATTCGATAGCTACAGCAGTAATCGGTCCACCGGTGCCTTTATCGTGATTGATCGCCTGACCAATGTCACCGTTGGTGCGGGGATGGTCAGTGGTCTGGGTGGTGAAGAGCGAGACCATCAGCCAGTTACGGCCGCAGAGAGGGCTCAGCGCCTTGATCAAAAGTCCGCCATCATAGAGTTGGTGGGAGGCCAGATTGATGAGTGGCTGGTCACCCTTGAGCGGGGGCTGTTTGAGCGGGGTAAGACCGTACTGCTGTTACCGCGAGACATAACGCTATCTGATGCCATGCATGCATCACTGGCTAATGCCGGTCTGATCGCGCTGGTTCCCGTCAGTCAGGCAGGAACGGCCAATGCGCAGCACAGCAAGGTTTTGGATAGCCGTCAGGCGGTTGATGTCGCGTTAGAGGAAATTCTCTCTTTAACCGAACGTTAAGCCAATATTGAAGTTTTTGTGATGGTGAAAGCGGCAGCCGAAGGCTGTCGTTTTTTGTGGGCGAACCAGTGCTGTGGCGTAGTATTAAAATGCCGCCCGTTTTTGGTGCGCCTAACCCTGGGCAAGGGAACAAAAAATGACCGAGTCGACACGCAAAGTGCACTAATGTTGTTGAACACGGTTTTTTTTTGCTCAGTTTTTTCTCATGCAGGACTAAACCTTTGTTAAAAGGCTCTAGGACGCCCTTTTCGATTGCATTGCCCAGTAAAACTTGATTAAGTTGAGCCATAAGCTCGTCGGCACTCAGGTGCTGTGAGCTGAATCTAACGAGAGACCTTGGATGTGCGTTCGTTTTTTTGCGTCCGTATATAGCTGTTTCTCGGGATACCACGGAAGACCAAAGGTGTTACCCGGAACAAGGGTGGCTAAGGGTTTCCGTTACCCATACTAAAAATATCAGTAACCAATTAAGGATAGGATATGAAAAAGCTCGGAATTATTGCAGCCGCCGCTATGAGCATCTCTGTCGCTCAAAGTGCATCTGCTGAAGATGTAACTCTTAAGGGAGTGCAGGATCGTGGTTTCGTTCAGTGTGGCGTGAGTACCGGACTGCCTGGTTTCTCCAACCCTGACGAAAAGGGTAACTGGACCGGAATGGACGTTGACGTCTGCCGCGCTGTAGCTGCAGCTACCCTGGGTGATGCTACCAAGGTGAAGTACACACCGCTGACAGCTAAGGAGCGTTTCACTGCGCTGCAATCTGGTGAAATTGATGTTCTTTCCCGTAACACCACCTGGACCCAGACCCGTGATACTTCTCTGGGCCTGAACTTTGCCGGTGTAAACTACTACGACGGTCAGGGCTTTATGGTATCCAAGTCCCTCGGCGTTAAGAGTGCGCTTGAGCTGGACGGTGCTGCAGTATGTATCCAGGCCGGTACTACTACCGAGCTGAATTTGGCTGATTACTTCCGTCAAAACAACATGAAGTACCAGCCTGTTGTATTTGATACGTCTGACCAGACTGTTAAAGGTTTCGAAGCCGGTCGTTGCGATATCCTGACTTCTGATGCTTCCCAGCTGTACGCGCTGCGCATCAAGCTGGCTAACCCGGATAGTGCTATGGTGCTGCCGGAAATCATCTCCAAGGAGCCTCTGGGTCCTGTAGTACGTCAGGGCGACGACCAGTGGTTTAACATCGTTAAGTGGAGCATGAACGCTCTGATTAATGCTGAAGAGCTGGGTCTGACTTCCGCTAACGTTGATGAGCAGAAGATGGGTGACAACCCAGCCGTTCGTCGTTTCGTAGGTCTTGACGGTCCTAAGGGTAAAGGACTGGGTCTGGCTGACGATTGGGCTTACCAGATCGTTAAGCAGGTCGGTAGCTACGGTGAAGTGTTTGAGCGTAACGTCGGTGGCGACTCTGCGCTGAACATCGAGCGTGGTGTTAACGCGTTGTGGAGCAAAGGTGGCTTTATGTACGCGCCACCAATGCGCTAAACCACTCCTCAGAAACGGCTACAGCCACAAGCTGTAGCCGTTTTCTTGTTTTTCACTCCTGACTTATCCTATGGAGTAGTTTGATGCCGGAAGATAATAAATATTCGGCGAATTCCAAGCCAAAATTCTGGAATGACCCCGAAAAGCGGTCACTGTTGTTCCAGGTATTGATGGTTGGAACCGTTATCCTGTTCGCTTTATATATCATCAACAACACAATGAATAACCTCGAGAGCCGTGGTATCTCGACCGGTTTTGGTTTCCTGAGCCAAAATGCCGGTTTTGATATTCTGCTCACGTTGATCCCGTTTGACGCAACATACAGCTTTGGCCGTACCTTCTTTGTTGGCCTGCTTAATACCATGCTGGTGTCGTTTCTGGGGGTTATTCTGGCCACCATTCTCGGATTCATTATTGGTGTTGCCCGTCTCTCGCATAACTGGCTGATTTCAAGAATGGCCTCGGTGTATGTTGAGACGTTTCGAAATATCCCACTGCTGTTGCAGATTTTTTTCTGGTACTTTGCGGTGTTGCAGCTATTGCCTTCGCCTCGTGAGAGTATCGAACTGTTTGATGGCGTACAGCTGAATGTTCGTGGTTTGTATTTCCCTGCGCCAATTACCGGTGATGGATTTGGCTGGGTCGTGATTGCGTTCTTTGCCTCTCTAGTTATGTCGGTCTTTATGATCCGGTGGGCGAAAAAACGCCAAGATGAAACGGGTCAGTTTTTCCCGGCTTACTGGGCTTCATTCGGACTGGTTATTGTTCTGTGTGGATTAACCTACCTTGCTAGTGGTTCACCATTGACCTGGGAGTACCCCGAACTTAAAGGCTTCAATTTCAAAGGGGGTATCAATGTTATCCCCGAGCTTAGTGCTTTGCTGTTAGCACTGAGTATTTACACCGCTGCATTTATTGCAGAAATTGTGCGCTCCGGTATCGAAGCTGTCGATAAAGGGCAGACGGAAGCGTCCTCTGCTTTAGGTTTACCCCGTTCCCGTACCTTGCGTCTGGTTGTTATTCCCCAAGCCATGCGCGTGGTTATTCCACCACTCACCAGTCAATACCTGAACCTGATCAAGAACTCGTCACTGGCTACGGCCATTGGCTACCCCGATCTGGTCAGCGTATTTGCCGGTACCACATTGAACCAGACCGGTCAGGCGATCGAAGTGATTGCAATGACAATGGCGGTTTATTTGACCCTGAGTCTGTTGGTATCGCTATTTATGAACTGGTACAACAAGCGCATGGCGCTGGTGGAGCGATAGCCAATGTTGCATAACGATCAAAAACTTCCCGATCTTCCAGCCCCGATATCATCGACCGGGCCTATTGGTTGGTTGCGAGAAAACCTGTTTGATAGCTGGGTGAACTCGGTCATGACGGTGATTGCGGTTTACTTTATCGCGACCACAATAGGGCCGTTGTTGAACTGGGCCTTTTTTAGCGCCGATTTCCTGGGTGACAGCAAAGATTCCTGCACCAGCGATGGTGCTTGCTGGGTCTTTGTCACCGTGCGGATTAACCAGTTTATTTATGGTTTTTATCCCGAAGCTGAAATCTGGCGAATCAATATTCTGTTTGGCATGTTTGCGCTGTTGATTGCCGCGCTGGTGATTGAGCGTACCCCCCACCGAGGATGGATTGCCCTGTTCACCCTGACTATTTTCCCGATCATTGCCTTCTATCTGTTGTACGGTGATGCTTTTGGTTTGGAAAAGGTTGAGACCCACAAATGGGGTGGCTTGATGTTGACCCTGGTACTGGCGGTTGTCGGTATTGTGGCAGCATTGCCCTTTGGTATTTTGTTGGCACTCGGGCGCCGCTCTCATATGCCGGTGGCTCGCAGTTTCTGCACCATCTTTATCGAAGTATGGCGTGGGGTGCCATTGATCTCAGTGCTCTTTATGGCATCGGTCATGTTCCCTCTGTTTATTCCGGAAGAGATGTCTTTCGATAAACTGCTGCGCGCCTTGATTGGTATTGTGATGTTCCAGTCGGCCTATATGGCCGAAGTAATTCGTGGTGGTTTGCAAGCCATTCCGAAGGGCCAGTATGAAGCTGGTGAAGCCATGGGCTTGAGCTATTGGAAACTGATGGGGCTGATTATCCTGCCTCAGGCGTTGAAGATTGTTATCCCGGGTATTGTGAATACCTTTATTGCCCTGTTTAAGGATACGTCTCTGGTACTGATCATCGGATTGTTCGATGTGCTGGCAACGGTTCAGGCTGCGATTACTGACCCGGCCTGGCCGCGAGTCTCTACCGAAGGTTATGTGTTTGTTGCGTTTGTTTTCTGGGTATTCTGTTTCAGTATGTCCCGTTACAGTCAATCCATTGAACGCAAACTCAACACCGGCCACCGCTAGGTGCGTCCAGCAAAAGAATTGAGAGGAAATACAGATGTCTGAAGAAAATAACGGGGCAGCCCAAAAAGAGTTGAATGTTTCCGATGAGCTAATGATTGAGCTTAAAGGTGTTAACAAATGGTACGGCGATTTCCATGTCCTCAAGGACATTAACCTTAAAGTATTCAAAGGTGAACGTATCGTTGTCTGTGGTCCATCGGGTTCTGGTAAGTCCACCATGATTCGTTGCATCAATCGTCTGGAAGAGCACCAGAAAGGTGAGATCGTTGTCTCTGGTACGCCATTAACCAACGATTTGAAAAATATCGAGGCGATTCGTAAGGAAGTGGGTATGTGCTTTCAGCACTTTAACCTGTTTCCTCATTTGACCGTTTTGGAAAACTGTTGCCTGGCACCAATCTGGGTCCGCAAGATGGCTCGGGATGAAGCCGAAGCGGTTGCGATGAAGTATCTGGAGCGAGTTCAGATTGCCGAACAAGCGCTGAAGTTTCCTGGCCAGCTATCAGGCGGTCAGCAGCAACGTGTGGCCATTGCCCGAAGCCTGTGCATGAGCCCTCAGATTATGCTGTTTGATGAGCCTACCTCTGCGCTCGATCCTGAAATGGTCAAGGAAGTGCTCGATACCATGGTAGAGTTGGCAGAAGATGGTATGACCATGATCTGTGTCACTCACGAGATGGGCTTCGCCAAAACTGTTGCTAACCGGGTTATCTTTATGGATGCCGGTCAGGTGATTGAAGAAAATGAACCTAACGAGTTCTTTGAGAATCCTCAATCAGAACGTACCCAGCTGTTCTTGAGCCAGATTCTCCAGCACTAGGGAGCTAATGGTTGATGGATAAAAAAACGCCACCAATGTGGCGTTTTTTTATGGGCAATCCCAACTGACTGAAGACCAGTTATCCTGGAATGAACCAGCAAGTTATTAAGCTAGATGGCCCGTTTTTACCCAGATTATAGTCTCTTGTTCAACGTAAGGATGATGTTGACTCATATGTGGGCTTCGAATCCAGCTACCGCTGCCATAGCGTCCGTGCTCATCACAAAACTCTCCGCTTAGGACAAAAATTTCCTCACCGCCGAAGTGTCGATGTGGCTGAAAAATTTCTCCTGCGGGCCATTTAACCAGCGCAACCTGCTCATGGCCATGATGATGTAATGGCATCACCTGAAGATTACCTTGCCCGGGCAGCCATTCGCTATTGCTCGTATCGATACAAATCTGGGCAGTATCGTCGGCTAAAAACTGATGCAGTTTAACCAGCAAGGTGCAGCCCTGGTTGCTAAAAGGAGCATGTTGAGTGCCAGGTGGATTGCGCAGGTAGGTACCAGGACCAAAATCCCCATTTTCGTCCGAGAAAACCCCTTCAAGCACCAGGATCTCTTCACCAAGAGGGTGTTGGTGCGATGAAAAAGACGCACCGGGATCGTACTTAACGACACTGGTTGCGTGACCTCGCTCGGCTTCTTCTCGAGCCAGAGGTATTCGCCACACACCTTTTGCCGGGCTGGATTGCCACTGTTGTTGACGGGTAGCAATAACGACACGTTGATCAAATTTCATGTTGAGCATATTAGCTGTGACCCTTGAGGAGAACAGAGCGGAACCAATGCCTTGGCTGATGCATTCATTATTAATGACATACTCTGTTGTGATGATGGGTTATTAACCGTCAAAAAGAGCATAGGAAGCATTATGTCGAGTTTTTTAATAAAAGTTGAGCAAATAAATATCAAGTGATGATAGTGGTGGTCGATACAGGATCTAAGGTCCGCTTTGAACCGTTTTGCAGGCACTAGCCCCTGAAAATGTCAGACTCATCTATACTCAGGTGAGCGCTGTCTGCGTTAGTGGTATTTAGGAAAAGAGACGCAAGTCCTAAGTGTCGCGAGTAAAGAGCATGGATGCTGGAACAATTGGCCTGAATCTGGAAGTTACGACGAATTAGTACAGTGGCTGTGCCAGAAAAAAACGAATGATGCAGGCATTAACCCCCTGATAAAAACATTTTATTACCATTGTCCATGGAGTCTATATGAGTGGCATTAATGATTTTTCCTTTAGAGTAAAGATGGCCGTCCCTATTGCCATTCTCGCGATTATTCTGCTCATAGTTGCCTATATCGGTATTTTAAACATTGGTAAAGTGAGCGATGGTGCCGGAGAATTGGGGCAGCGGTACTTACCCGAGATCAGTTACTTGCTGGAAGCTGACCGGGATATGTATCAGGCTCAGGTGGCCGAACGCAGCATGAGTTTTACCGATGTCTTTTCCGATGAATTCAAGGTACTGGTCGTTCAACACAAAGAGAATATTCAACAAGCCAGTGATCGTGTCGAAAAATATGCTGCTTTGGAAACGGATCCCAAAGCATTGGCAACAGTTGCTACCTTCAGGGAGAACTTCGCTCGCTGGAAAGCGACCACCGAAGAGGTGCGACGTCAGCGGGAAGAGGAAGGGCTGCGTGGGCGCAGCGCAGCGATGGACCTGAGCTTTGGACCAGGAGCCGTAGAATTTGATGCCGCAAGGGACCAGCTTGATCAGCTTACCGAATTTATTCAGGCAAAAACTACAGAAAAAGTAGCGGACATTGATCAGTTAGTGCAGTCAAGTCAGCAGATTCAAATTGTTTCAACTCTAGTGGGCTTGTTGCTTTGTATCGTCATCGGTATCGTATTTCCGCTTTTAATCACGGGACCACTGTCCCAGTTGTTACAAAGAGTAGAAGATATATCACATGGTGATGGTGACCTGACACAAAGAGTGCCTGTCGGAGGCAAAGATGAGTTGGGGCGTTTGGCCGCGGCTTATAACGTATTTCTGGAAAAGCTGCAGGGCATTATTGGACAGGTATCGGGTTCCACAACGCAGGTAGCGACGGCCGCTGAAGAGCTTTCCAGTATTACGGCCGATACGCAACAAACCATCGACCAGCAGCATCGGGTGACCCAGGAAGTAGCGGCCGCGGTTAGTGAAATGGCGGCTACCGTGCAGGAAGTCGCTCGAAATGCCGTTGATGCTGCGACCGCCGCGCGGGATGCGGATGATAACGCCCTCGAAGGGCAGAAGGTGGTTGGCCAGGCGATTACGTCGATTCAACAGCTAGCCGATGACGTCAACAGTGCCTCTCAGGTGATTCAGACGGTGGAAGCTGACAGCAATACTATAGGCAGTATCCTGGATGTGATTCGCGGAATTGCCGAACAAACCAACCTGCTGGCGTTGAACGCCGCAATTGAGGCTGCTCGGGCGGGTGAGCAAGGCCGAGGCTTTGCCGTTGTAGCGGATGAAGTTCGTACTCTGGCGAGCCGAACCCAGCAGTCGACGGAAGAGATCCAGCAGATGATTGAAAAGCTGCAGCAGGGTGCCGCTGAAGCAGTACGAGTGATGGAAGTTGGCCGAACGAAAGCGTCCGAAAGTGTTGAGCGAGCCACCAGTGCCGGAGAGGCCTTGAATGCTATAACCACCGCTGTCACCTCGATCAGTGATATGAACACCCAAATTGCCAGTGCCGCGGAGCAACAGAGTGCGGTTACCGAAGAGATCAGCAATAACGTCGTTCAGATTAATGATTTCTCTGATCGCAGTAGCGAAAGTGCTCTTCATGTCAGTGGTGCAAGTGCTGAACTGGCCAAACTGGCAGGCGAGCTACAGAGCCAGGTCGGCCAATTTAAGGTGTAATAGTTACTGTTTCGAGTCTGGCTTCGAATCAATTTGTTTGGCCTGTCGAAAGCGTGCCATCATGATGATAATGATTTAACCACGCACGTATCAGGTAACTCTTAATGAGCGATGGCCCGAGCGCCACAGGGAAGAACGCTGACAACAGTACTGCTCTTGGTTGTACTGTACTGGTGCTGGGTTCAACGGGATACGTTGGTTCTCACCTTGTGCCAGCGCTGCTGGACAAGGGGCTCAGGGTGAGGGCCGTCTCGCGAGATATTGAAGCCTTGCACGCGCGTTTTGATGATCGAATTGAGTGCATGTGGGCCGACCTATTGGATCCGGATTCACTGCCCCCTGTTTTGGAAAATATTCAGGTGGTTTTTTATCTGGTTCACTCGATGGCGTCCGGGGATGACTTTGCCGCACGGGATATTCGTGCGGCCCGTATTTTGGCTGAAGCGTCTGGACAGGCCGGAGTAAAACGGATTGTCTACCTCGGCGCCGCCTGCCCACTTGATACTCGATCCGAGCATCTGGTGTCCCGCCGTGAAACCGGCGAAGCCCTGAGTCAGGGCCCGGTTCCTGTGGTGGAATTGCGAGCTCCGGTCGTGATTGGCGCCGGCTCGGTGCCCTTCGAGGCGATTCGAGATATGGTGAATCACCTTCCGGGTACCGTTTTGCCGCTGGCAGTCAAACATCGCAGCGCGCCATTGGCTCTTAGCAACCTGTTGCACTATCTGGTCGAGTTGGCCAGGTCGGAATCGGCCCCCCAAGGGGTGTATCTGTTGGCGGGACCAGAACTGATCAGTTATCAGCAACAGATTCGGCGTTACGCCCAGGTGGTTGGAAAACGCTTTGTTATGTTGCGCATGCCGGGCCTGTCACTGGCCATGGTTCGTTACGCCATGCCTTTATTCAGCTCTGTACCCGCTGCGGTAATTCGCGCCTTATTGGGCGGCCTGTCCGAAGATATGCCCGATGACAACCAGGCCATTAAAGCGCTGATCCCACAACCCCTTCTATCCTACGAAGAGGCAGTGCGGCAGGCTCTGGAAAACGAACAGCAGGATGCCGGTTGCCTTCATTGGTATCAGGGAAATACTCGTTTTCGTGAAGGGTGGCCTAACTCGGCCTACTACGGTGATCGTTTGGTAATCGCTCGGGAAACAGCCTTGCCGGCTTCCTCGCTGTGGCAAGTACTGAGTCGTATCGGAGGGCAGCAGCGTTTCTTCAGTATGAACTGGGTCTGGGCCATTCGGGAGTGGCTGGATTTTATCGTTGGAGGTCCAGGCCGAAACCTGGGCCGGGACACGCCGGATCGCTTTGTGGTAGGGGAACGGGTCGATTCCTGGCGAATCCTGGATGTTGTCGAAGCACAACGTGTGCTGTTGGGGTTTCGTATGAAGGGCCCGGGTTCCGGTACTCTGGAATTCCGTCTCGATCCACTGGCCGGAGGTGGCACCCGATTGACCATGCTGGCCTATTGGCACCCTGCCGGGCTGTGGGGGCAACTCTATTGGTACATTATGATGCGGCCCCATACCCTCTTGTTTCGGCGTATGTTAAGGGCCATCGAAAGGCAGGCCCATGATCTATAGCTGCAGTAATGCACAATCCTGTAAGCATTGCACTAGGCTATAGTTAGCAGCGGCACGGGCCATAATTATGGTTTTCTACACCGCTATTTATCGAGACCATAGACCAATGGTGTATCAGTTCTCCAATATACAGATTGACAGTCTGCGCTTTGAACTACGTCGTGATGGGGACGTTATTCCGGTGGAACCGCGGGTGCTGGATCTGTTGCTCTGTTTTATGGCCAACCCCAAGACGCTGTTAAGTCATGAGCAATTGATTGAATTGGTGTGGAAGGGACGTTGCGTCTCGGATGCTTCAATCGCATCGGCAGTCAAGCATGCGCGCAAGGTCCTGGGCGATAGCGGGCGTGCGCAAACTTTCATTAAAACCGTGCATGGAAGAGGGTTTATTTTTCAACCGCCGAGTGAAGATAAGCTGGTTTCCGGTAACCGGGTAAAGCCGGCGCGTCAGGAGATCGGAACTGAACCCTATGTACCGAAAATATTGATTGCACCGTTCAGTCACGGTAATGGTCAGAGCGCTTTGGGCAGCGTGATCGAGGGTGTTCAGGGAGACCTGGAAGCCATGCTGACTCGAGTGCCTCTGCTGAAAATACAGCCCTCAGCTTCGCTGATCGAATCCATGACCCGGTTATCGAGCATGGAATTATGCCATCAGCGCGGGGTGCATTATTTGTTAGAAGGAAATGCGCGTCGGGTAGCGGATGGTGTGCGATTGAATGTGTCACTGATCGATGCGCCAAGTGATAGCCTGTTATGGGCGCAGCCCTTTGAAACAGGGCTGGATGATAATGGTAATCCGCAAGCCGATATAGCCGTTATGATTCTAGCCAAGCTCGAACCACAATTGGTCAAGGCAATGCTTGTGCAGAGCCATGCCGATACCGAGAATCCGACCCCGGCAGCACTCTATATCAAGGCCAGTGGTATTCTTGCGTTGAAAGGTTGGCACCGGCAAACCTTCGAAGAGGCGTCGAGCCTTCTGAAACAGTGCCTTGCGCAGGATCCTGATTTTGCCTTGGCCGAAAGTTACCTGGCGCTAGTTTTATCGTTGGGGCATCGATTTGGCTTGTTTCCGAATCCAGAGAGTATCAAACGGGAAGCCTTGCACGCGGCAGAAAGCGCTATGCGTAAGGACAGTACCGATTCTGTCTTGCTGGGGTATGCCGGCTGCGCCCTGGCCGATCTGGGCTTCCTCGATCGGGCCAAACCTATCTTGCATAAGGCTATCGATATCTCTTCAGCCAATGCCCAGGCCTGGGCTGCCCTCGGGTCGGTGTACCTCATGCAGTCTCAACTAGACGAAGCCGTACGCTATCTGCGCAAGAGCATTGAGATCAGTCCTCTCGATAGCCGTTTGTCAGTGTGGGGGGCTGTATTGGCCTTTGCCCTCTTGATGAATGACGAGTATGACGAGGCGCAGAAGCAAGCAGAATGGGCTTGCCGTCATGATGACAGGATCTACTTTCCCTGGGTGGTGCTGTCAGTCATTGCTACTGCTCAGGGTAATGCGGCTCGAGCGCATAATGCATTAGCCGAGGCTTATCGCATCAAGCCTGATCTCAGTCGCCATGAAATTAACTGTCTGGTTGGCAAGAAAATGGGTGCCCAGTTGTGGCTGCAGGCAGAAGCACTGTTGCCCTGAGCAGTACCCTCGCTGCACTAGTACCCTTGGCGCGCAGTTCACTCTCCAGAGTATCACCCGATAATCCCCCGATTTGCTTCAAGCCCAGGTGCCTGATCAGGAATAACCTATGCGGGTGCCCTGATCAATTGGTACACAACAACAGACCCTGTTGGCTGTAAGGGCCTTATTACAAAACAGTATTACTTCGACACTTCTACAGTTTGACATTAATCGAATTGAAGTATAGTTTTACGGTTGTCGAAATATGAAAACAAGGTCCATGGAGGGTCTTACCATGATTAAACTCTTAATCGATACGTTGTTCCTTACTCTTTACGTGGCCGTGAATGGGGCGCTTTGGTTGCTGTTTCGTCAACTGCCTTTCTCCGTAGCGCTTCAATTTCTTGTGCTGCCCCTGGTAATGGTGGCTGCAGGTACGCTGGTGTATCTCGCTTATGATGCGGTGATTTGCGTGATTGAGAAGGTCGAAAAAGCCTCGCAGAGTATGGCGTTGGTGGATGGAAACCCTGTTGCGCGAGTGGCCCCGGTAATCTCTCCAGAGCCTTCGGTTCAACCCGCAGCCTCGGTATCAAAAGCGAGATTTCCCCTGCCAGTGAAAGCTCCTCAGCATTACGCGCAGGGTACTCTTATTGGACATTAAGAACGGCAAGTGAAAGATGACAGCAACTCAAGGGGCGTTTACTATGCAATCTGAAGTACGTGAGGAGATTGTTTTGAGAACTCAACAGCTCGCCAAGGCGTTCAAGGCGCTGTCCAATGAAAATCGGTTAACCATTTACCTGGAGATTCTGCGCCACCGGGAAGGGGTATTAAAACCGGACGATGCCTGTGGCTGTATGCTGGCGGATATCATCCAGTCATTGAATATCGGCGCGCCAACGATCTCCCATCATATGAAAGAACTGATAAACGCTGATCTTATCGAGGTCAGCAAGCAGGGTAAATTTATCCACTGTCGTGTCAATCCTGACACCCAGTACGCACTGGAACAGTTTTTTTCACGCTCAGGAAAAATACAGCTCGAAAAAGAGAGCGATAAGGCCGACGACCCTTCACCTCTTTCGGCTTAGGTTTTTATCGAACCGGACAGAAAAGAGGCGCTACGGCGCCTCTTTTCTCGTAAAGACCCAGTCATCTCCCTTGCTCATATCCGGATTGTATTCGTAGCCGGCGTAATCAAAGCTCTTTAACGCATTGGCATTGTCGATATGCTCGTCGATGATATACCGGGCCATTAAACCCCGTGCCTTCTTGGCGTAGAAACTGATGATCTTGTATTGACCATTTTTCCAGTCTTTGAAGATGGGGGTGACGATACGGGCATTGAGTTGTTTGGGTTTGACCGATTTGTAGTATTCATTGGATGCCAGGTTGATGACTTCACTCATCTCCTGGTTTTCCAGTTCCTGGTTGAGCTGTTCGGTAATCAGTGAACCCCAGTATTCATAGAGATTTTTACCGCGGGAATTAGCAAATTTGGTGCCCATCTCCAGGCGATAGGGCTGCATCAGATCCAGGGGTTTTAGCAATCCGTACAGGCCAGAAAGAATTCGCAGGTGACGCTGGGCAAATTCCAGCCCTTCCTCGGGGAGTGTTTCGGCGTCCAGACCGGTATACACATCACCTTTGAAAGCCAGTACCGCTTGCTTGGCATTTTTAGGGGTGAAGGGTTGTTTCCAGCTGGCGTAGCGGGCGACATTGAGCGCCGCCAGCTTATCGCTGATTTTCATCAACTGGCTGACAGCATCCGGAGTCAGTTTGCGCAGCTCCTTGATCAACTGTTGGGATTGATCCAGAAACTGGGGGGTGCTGTATTGCTCGGTAATCGGAGCGGTATCGAAGTCCAGGGTCTTGGCGGGGGAGATCAGAATCAGCACGGTAACAAGCCTCACGAAACGGCCTTCCATGGTAATACAGACTGTGACCGGGATACAAAAGTCTATCGCTTAATTCCTGACATCAAAGCATCATCTCTCTGTTATCAAAGCATCACGTAAGGCTGTCATGCTCTGCTCCTGAATTCTTCTTGAGGAGGTTCTGATCATGTTGAGACGCCTGTTACCGATGGCCCCCCTGATAGCCATTCCCGGCATTTTGCTGATGATTGATCAGCTGGCCAAGCTATGGGAATTTTCTCCCTTTAATCAGTATCTGTTATTCCCAGCGCTGGTAATTGTGCTGGAGACCCTGGTTATTCTGTGTTGTGACCGCGTCGCCAGTGATGTTCCGGCCGAACAGCGCCGGCGACAGACAGATCTGCCTGTTGATATGGAACAAGGTCCCCTGACATGGCCTGTCTGGGAGCAGGAAGCTGGCGCGGTGATTGATCGCCGCGCCGCCTAAGTTGAACAGCAAAAGCACGGAAGCGATCAGCTGCCGGGCTTTTGCTTACAGGTGTGACTCGGCAAACTCTGCCAACAAGGAACGGGGTACACCTTGCAGCTGGATATTGCCACCGTGGCTGAAATCCTTGAAGCGTTCGGTCATATAGGTCAGCCCGGAACTGGTTGCCCCCAGGTAGGGAGTATCGATCTGGGCCAGGTTACCCAGGCAGATCACCTTACTGCCGTTACCGGCTCGGGTAATGATGGTTTTGATCTGGTGGGGGGTCAGGTTCTGTGATTCATCGATGATGATCAGGCTGTGCTGAAAGCTTCGACCTCGAATATAGTTCAGGGACTTGAAGTGCAGCGGCACCTTATTAAGGATGTAATCCACACTGCCGTGGGTGTTTTCGTCATCGCAGTGCAGGGCTTCCAGGTTGTCGGTGATGGCCCCCAGCCAGGGCTCCATTTTTTCCGCTTCGGTACCCGGAAGAAAACCGATATCTTCGTCCAGTCCCTGAGTACTGCGGGTGGCAATAATACGGCGATAAGACTTGTTGGCGACGGTCATCTCGATGGCAGCAGCGAGCGCCAGAATGGTTTTACCCGAACCGGCCGAACCGGTCAGATTAACCAGGTGCACATCCGGGTCCAGCAAAAGATGCATGGCGATGGCCTGGTAAATATCCTGTGGATGCAAACCCCAGGCTTCCTGGTGCATCAGATTGTCGGCATTCAGGTGCAGCAAGGTAACCTGAGTATCGGTTACTTCGATCGCGCGGCCAATAAAGCCCTGTTCATCCAGTATGAACGTGTTGGGATAGACATCGGTGAGAATGCCCTGGCGTTCCAGCCGGTGGTGGGTTTCGCCATCAAATTGCAGGGTTTCGACGTTATCGATCAGATCCCAAAAGCTGCCTTCTACTTCGATGTAGCCCTTGTTGAGCAGTTCGACGTCGGTGACCAGTTTGTCGTTTTCGTAATCCTCAGCTTGCAGGCCGCATCCTCGGGCCTTGAGCCGCATATTGATATCCTTGGTGACCAGTACCGCTTGCTCATTGGGGTGGGCGGCCTGCCATTGGCAGATATCATTAATGATTTTATTGTCGTTGAGGTCATTGGGCAGGTAGCTGAGATTGCTGGCAGGGGTCGAGGTCAAAATCGACATGCAGCCGCGGTGGTCGTCGGCATCGGCTCGGGGAATAGGCACTCCCTCATCGATCTCTTCCGGGGAGGCATTACCGATAATGCTGTCAATTTGCCTAATCGCCTGACGGCAATCGGCGGCGATGGTGTGCTTGCCGGTCTTCAGTTTATCCAGCTCCTCCAAAACCGTCATGGGAATCATGACGCGGTGTTCTTCGAAGTTGAAGATGGCGTTGGGGTCGTGGATAAGAACGTTGGTGTCGAGGATATAACTGATGTTTTCGGAGGGAAGCAGGTCGAGCTTAATCGCGTCATCCATAGCAGAGAGCACCTCTATAAAAGTCCTGTCGAAGGGGCGGTGAGAGGTTGAGTCGGGTTGCTTGCAGCCCTTCAACAATCATCGCCTTACTAACGATACTAGTGCCGGTGATATGACAAACAAGTGAAAATATCGCTATGGAAACTTTTTTTAGGGATTTATCCCGGAAGCCTTTTTATATTCTGAAAACGGGCATATAGTGGAAAGCCGGGCCTTCATCAGTGAGGCCTTTTTTATTGCCTTTTTGGCCGATTAAAGCCTTTTTTATGACCCTTCTTCTTGATCTCCCGATGATTGACGTTGACGTGTTTTTCAAACCAGACACAGTGGAAGGTCTGCCAGGGTATGACGCATTCGCGAGTACAATCAGGCGATAACATGGTTGGCAAGTGCGGGAATATCAGCGCTGGATCGAGACAAAAAGCCGATGCGACGGGTTGTGGCATTGTTTGCGATATGGCCTGATTGGTTAACCAGGCCGGCAAAGCGATCAGTGGCGGTGAATAACCGTCTGTGAAGTCTAAGAGCCCATTAACTCAGCAGGTGGCGGGGTGCAGGGAAGTTTTCGACCCAGCATGGTTTCCAGCTCCGGTAGCAGGAAGGAGTCTTCCTCTCCAGCCAGGGTAATGGCGATACCGCTGGCGCCGGCACGACCGGTGCGGCCAATGCGATGCACGTAGTCATCGCTCTCTTCGGGCAATGTGTAATTGACCACATGGGAGACGCCATCGATATGAATGCCTCGGCCTGCGACGTCGGTGGCAACCAGCACCTTGATCTTGCCGGAACGGAAGTCTTCCAGCGTGCGCACACGCTTTTTCTGGGGTACTTCGCCCGACAACATATCGACACTGACCCGATCCTTTTGCAGACGCTCGGTCAGGCGGCGGACCTGATCGCGACGATTGGTAAACACCATAACCCGTTCCAGTGCTTCGCCCCGTAACAGGTTGCGCAGGACGCGATATTTGTCGCTATCAGACACCAGGTAAACCAGCTGTTCCACGGTATCGGTAGCCACCTGTTCCGGCTCGATCTCGACCGTGATACAGCGGTAGGTCCATTGCCGGGTGAGTTCGATCACCTCGGGGGTAAAGGTGGCGCTGAACAGCAAGGTTTGGCGATCGCCCCGTCTGGGGGTGGCCCGAATGACGCGGCGAACCTGGGGAATAAAGCCCATATCCAGCATGCGGTCGGCTTCGTCGATCACCATCACTTCCACCAGGTCGAGATAGAGGTCGCGCTTTTCGTAGAAGTCGAGCAAGCGTCCCGGAGTAGCGACCAGAATGTCGACGTAATCATTATGCAAATGTTGCTGCTGCTTGGTGTAATCCATACCACCGACCACTTCGGTGACAGTGATATCGCAGTATTTGGTCAGCGCGCGGGCATCCTTGGCAATCTGGATCGCCAGCTCCCGGGTAGGAGCGATGATCAGGGCGCGGGGCTCACCGACATAACGTTCGTCGGGTGCCGGTGTTTGCATCAGCTGTTTGATGGTGGAAATCAGGAAGGCGGCGGTTTTTCCGGTGCCGGTCTGGGCTCGGCCCAGGGCATCGCGTCCATTCAGTGTGGCACCCAGTACCTCGGCCTGGATCGGGGTGCAATACTCAAACCCTTGCTCATGAATACCACGCATCAACTCTTCGGGCAGTTCAAAATCATGGAAGCGGGATTTTCCGGCTTGTTCCGGAACAGCAAATTGGCTGATGTCCCAGGCGGGAACCTTGCGCTGCTGTTTTCGACGCTTATTGCCTTTTTGCTGATGGTTGCGCGGCGCAGTGTTCTTGCTGCGTGGCTGTAGCTCCGGCTTGGGGGCTTCCTGTTTTTTCTTGAAGAGTTTGCCTAGCAACTTATACCTTCTTGGTCACGGGTTGTTCAAACAGCGCTAATAGTAATCGCTTTACCAGCTCAGTGAAACGATTTGGCGCCCTTATGACGTGAGGGAAGGCAAGAATGGCAGGGGTTTTTCTCCCATTTGGGCGTGTAACTGGTGTTCGGTTACCAGCGAACAGCTGTTAATCCAGTATTGCAGGAGTCTCGGGTTGGCATCGGACAGGGTCAGGTGATCGATGATTTCCGGACTGGCCAGCAGGTGCTGGGACAGTGGCTCCAGTGCGGTGACCGGAATGCGGTATTCCTCACGCCCGCTGTTGCTCCAATCTCTGCGGGGGAAGCCGTGCAGTTGCTCGGCAGCAAACTCCAGCCGGCAAACCCAGGCACAACCGTGCCGGGGCAGCGTCCAGCGGCTTGCTACGTTTAATGCCTGCTGCCGGTCCAGTAGAGGAAATAGATAACGACTGTGGCCGGCCATGGCATGCAAGCCAGACAGGGTATGCCGGTGCAGCAAGCGATAGCAACGCGGGCCGATCGGATAATAAAGGCTCAGACGGCCAGGGGATGAATCGTCAATGTCTGATTGATCCCGGTTGCCCTGGTTGAGGCTTGCGCCACACCGGTCTGACGGAGACTCAATAGTGCGAGTTGGAGAAGCAGGGTTCATGATAGATCCTCGATTGGCGATTAAAAAAACCACCGGGGTTTTTCCGGTCCGGTGGCGGCAACGATGGCCTGCGGGATGGGCACCGCGTTGACGACATAGCGCAAGGGGCCTCCCGCTTGCAGGGCATCGAAGGGGTAGCAGGTGACCAGCAGCAGGCGATCCCCCGCGTCCAGTGACAGTTCCTGATGACGGCTGTCCGCCACCGACATAGACTCGACACGGTAATGGCGTTCCCCGTTAGGGCCTTGCAGCGTTAACCGGTCACCGGGCACCAGCTCTTGCAAACCTTCGAAGTGGGTATCCCTGTGCGCACTCAGTACTGTTGTACCGCCGCTGTTGGGCGCCGCAGAGCCCAGCAGGTGGGTAGGGGCAAAGGCCAGATTACGGCCACTGGACCCGGCCAGTACTAGTTGGTCGAGTTTGATACGAGGGATCTGCAGACGAGCGATCGGATAACCGTCGGCCCAGGGCCAGGGGCGAACGGGTTCACCCTGTTGCTGGCTTTGCTGCCAGGCGAACTGCAGCAGCTGTTGCGCAACCAGTGCCTTGGCGTGGATAAAGCTGCCCTGGGCGAAGAGCAAGGCTCCGCCCAGCAACAGAACCCATGCCAGAATTCGGATCAGGCGGAGCATGGTAGCCTCCGCAGACGAGGCATCAACAACAGTAGGCAGGCCAATGCCATCAGCAATCCGCCCAGAGCGAGCAACAGGGGAGAATCGGTGGCGGTTTGTGGGAAGGCGCTCATACGGCTACCGGCTGGCATCAGGTTAGGAATGCGGTGAGCATCCAGCCCTTCAGTCTCGGGACGAATCGGTGTGCGTTCGACGGCAATCAGGCTGGTGTATTGGCTAACCAACTGATAATCGAGGGCCAGTTTCAGAATCTGCTGGCGTAAGGTCGATGTATCCTGCTGGCCCAGTTGCTGGTCTTCCAGCTGTTGAATCTGTTCGCTTGCCCAGAGTTTGGCAATGCCTTCGGCGTCCTGACTGAGGTTTTGCAGTGGCACCCGTTGCAGCCACTGACGGTTGCCGCGACGACCCTGAACTTCAACCGTGCCTTGCAGATTGTCGAGACGGCACAGCAAGGTTAAAGGCTCGCTGGCAAACAGATCAGGAGCTTGCTCGGGGCAGTGCTCGGCGCCCTTGGGCCAGCGGATTTCGATCTCGCTTAATTGTGGCGCGTCGAGTTTGTTCAACAGCGCCTTCATCTGTTGGGACACCTCGGCGATATCGCCGATGCGAGTGTAACTGCCCTGGCCCAATCGAGCCGCCTGGCGCATAAAGAAGTGATTAGGGGCCGTGCCAATGGCTACGGTGAACAAACGTCGCTTATCGCGCTGGCGTTCGATTTGTGCCAGTAGCGCTTTTTCATTACCGACACTGCCATCGGTAATAAAAATGACCTGGCTGGTATCGGCATTGCTGCGGGCTTGCTGGAACGCGGTGGCCAATGCCGGGGCGATCTCGGTGCCGCCATTAGCGACCAGTTTATCGACGAATCGCAGGGCCTCGGCAACGCTGAACAACGATGCCTGCATGGGCTGGCTGTAGAGTGCCCGGCTGTGGGAGTTGAACTCGATGATATTGAAGTAATCGTTTTTATCGAGTCGTCCCAATGCCTGCTTGAGTGCTTCCCTGGCTTGCTGAATCGAAGTGCCGCTCATTGAGCCGGAGGTGTCGATAATAAAAATCTGTTCACGGGTCAGGGGAGAGGCGTTGACGGGTTGCTCCACCGGGGGAAGCAGTTGCAAGAGGGCATAATAGTCGCCGTTGTTGGGATGGCTGGCAGTGGTGGCGTTGTCGTTGTTAGTGCTTTTGTCCTGGGTTTCAGGGTTACTGCTTTCAGCGCTGGATGGGGTCAAAGAGTGTTTTTCCACCAACACACTGGCACTGGGTTGTTGGCCGGCCGCCGGGGTCCAGCGCAGTACAAAGTCACGATCCATGGCCACTTTTCCGGCGGCCAGACCAATCTGGTACTGGTTGTTGTTGCGCTGCACTCGCAGTGGATGGCTGGGGCTAGTGAGCTCTGCCAGCGGCATGCCGGCATTCAGGTCGATAGCAATGGCGATGCGTTGGCTGAGGCCGTTATCCTTGATCTGGAACGGAGTGATCTCCGTCGCATCGGGTACCTGATCGGTAGCGGCTGACCAACCCGGTTGGGTGTCCGCAGCGGGTTGTTGGGCCAACACTTTTCCGGGAATATAGCGAGGCGTCAGGGTCATCGGCATCAGCAAACTGTAATGTCCGCTGTCGTAAGTGACCGGTTGCAGGTAGCTGATTTCGACCCGAATTTTCGCTCCCGGAGGAATGTTGGCGACCTTGCTGCTAAACAGGTTCGGGCGATGGCGCTCTACCAGGCCGGCGGCCTTGCCGGCTGCTCGAGCCTTGGCGTAGGTGGCTTTGGCCTGGTTTTTTTCCTGTATCTCGCCTTCGATTACTCGCTCGCCAATCACAATGCGTAACCGGTCGACGGTGGCCTGGTCCGGCAACGGAAACTGGTACAGGGCTTCGGCCCAGTTTGATCCCGGATTGAGGAACTGCTGGGACAGAGTGACTCTCGCCAGGTTGGTGTTCACCTGCAAGTGAGCCCTGCTATCCAGTTGAGGTGCCGGTTCCGATGGCAGGTTGTTGCGTTTCAGCATCAATACCGCCGCTTGCAAGGGGGCTTCATCGGCGCTTGGGCTAACCGGGTGAGTGGCAGCTTGGGAATATTGCACCAGAGCCACCTGAAGAATCAGGGCCAGGGTGATTAATAGGGCATCCTGTAAGGATGATTGCCGTTGCGTGTTCACGGGATTCTCCTGCATCAATGTAAGTGAGATAAATTTGATGCTTCCCATTAAAGGCCGTGGGCGGGGCAACACTGAGGCGAGTTTCTGGCAAGTTGCTGCGCAATTGTGATCAATTGTGGCAGTCGCTTGTACGATGCCCGGTAGCACTCGATAATGGGGACCGGTATCCATTGCATTAACCGAGGAGAGCAGCATGGGGCGCAGGGTGGCACTGGTCGAGGATGAGGCCGCAATTCGGGAGAATTACCGCGCGGTATTAAGTCGCCAGGGTTATGACGTGGACGTATACGATTCTCGCCACTCCGCAATGGCAGCGTTCCGGCAACGTTTGCCGGAACTGGCGGTGATCGATGTGGGGCTCGGCGAAGAGATTGAGGGAGGGTTCGACCTGTGTCGTGAATTGCGTACCATGGCACCGCGCTTACCCATTATTTTCCTGACTGCTCGAGATGATGAGATCGACGCCATCACCGGGCTGCGCTTGGGCGCCGACGACTACCTGACAAAAGATATAAGCAGTGCTCATATAGTCGCTCGAATTGTTGCCTTGTTCCGGCGTATTGATGCGTTACGCGAAGCTCCCGAGGAACAGAACCATCTCGAATGTGGCGATCTGAAACTGGATGGCGATTGCATGGAAGCCCGTTGGCGAGGTGAGGCGGTTAAACTCACCCTGACTGAATTCTGGCTGGTCAATTGCCTGGCCCGCCATCCCGGTCATGTAAAAAACCGTCAGCAATTAATGGATGCTGCTAATGTGGTACTCGACGACAACACCATTACCTCGAATATCAAACGGGTACGAAAAAAATTCCAGGTTGTAGATAAGGAGTTCAATGCCATCGAAACCGTGTACGGATTTGGTTACCGCTGGAACCGAAATGTGTAATCCATTTTTTCCAATGCATGGGGGGGAGCTGCGTCCATGCGGTTAAGAGCACAGCTGGCGATTCTGGCTCTGGTGACCCTCGCTTTGCCTTGGGCGGGTTGCCAATATGTGCAGCAGATGGAGCAGGTGCTGCGCAAAGGTCAGGAAGCCACTGTGCTGGCCAGCGCCCGAATTCTTGGTGAGAGCCTGGGTGATCCCCGTTATTTCTATCCCGATCAGAACTACCTCGACGAGGGTGGTGTGGCTGACAGTTACGCCTATCCGTTGTTGACCCCCATGTCGATTGACGGCTACAAAGACGATTGGAGTAGTCGTGTAGCGACTCGAACCTTTACTGCTAAAAACGATAATGGCTCAACTTTTGAAGCGCGGGTAAAAATTGGTGTCAAACGCCAACCCCCGGTTGCCGACAAGGGGTTGTATATTTATCTCTCGGTGAAGGCCGATCGGGTGCATTATGTTGTCCCGAAGGTTAATTACACCGATCCGGTGGCCGGCTTTGCCAATGCTCGCCGGGCGGCTCTTTTTACTGCCGATTCGTTCTGGTTGCAGCTCGAGCAGGCGGATGGCTCCCCGTTACATCTGGTGATCCAGACTGCAGCGCCGGGCAAGGTGAAAGCCAAGCGATTGCGTTTCGAAAAAGGCCGAGCCCCGGTGTCAAACTATTCGGCGATCGCTGGCCAATGGCAGGATACGCCCGATGGCTACAATCTGGAATTGCACCTTCCCCTGAAGCAGTTTGGCCAACGCTTTGCCTTTGGCGTGATTCACCCGGACCAGGACCAGTTACAGGTGATTGGTACTGCCCTGCAAGAGCGATTATCTCCGCGCAAACTGGTTTCTGCTATTGCTCGCATGCAGCAACCAGCGGGTTATCTGATCGAACCTTCATTGTCGTTACAACAAAAACTTCCGAAGTTAGCGCTGGAAGACAGTCGCTTTTTGTTAACTGATCGTTACCAGTGGGTGTTGGCTCAGCAGGGTCAATTGTCCGATCTGATCGTGCCGGCTTACGACAGTGCCGAGGGCATTATGGCGATACTGTATCGCTGGATTCTTGATGATAATACTCGGCGATTACAGCTGATTGGACAGGATCCAGGGCGCATCAATGTGCCGGAAATCGAAAGCGCGCTGGCGGGGGAGACCTCGGTGGGTTGGTACCGTTTCGCGGACAATCGGGCCGTCGTGATGGCCGCCTACCCGGTGCGGGATAAGGACCAGATTGTTGGCGCCGTGGTGGTGCAAAAAGGTACCGGTGATATTCTCCTGTTGGCCAGTGAAGCCTGGGGAGGCTTGGTTCGAGTCAGCTTGCTGGTCACGGTTGTGGTGCTGTTGGTTCTGGTAGGCTTTGCGGCCCTGTTGAGTTGGCGTATTCGCCGCCTCAGTCGGGAAGCCGAATCGGTTATCAATGAAGACGGGCGCCTTGCTGACGTGTTCCATGGCTCAAGGGCGACGGACGAGATTGGCGAGTTGTCCCGAAGCTTTTCCCGCTTGCACCTGCGAGCCTCGCAATACACCCAATACTTGCAGGGCCTGTCGAGCAAGCTGGCTCACGAGCTGCGGACACCACTGGCGGTGATTCGCACCTCGCTGGAAAACCTGCCCGTAGATGCCGCCAATCCGGAATCCGCCGAGTACCGCGATCGGGCGTTATCGGGGGCGGATCGCTTACGCTCTATCATCGATGCTATGAGTGAAGCGCGCCGAGTGGAACAGGCTATTGCCAATGCTGAAAACGAGCGTTTTGTGCTGGATAAGGTGATCGCCGGTATGGTGTCGGCCTACGCCGATGTGTATCCAAAGCACCGTTTCCAATTTCGGCCACCGGTCACCAGTTTGCCACTGCAGGGGGATCCGGATCTGGTCGTACAGCTACTCGATAAGCTGGTGGATAACGCCACCGGGTTTGCGCCGGAAGATAGCACCATCGAGGTGGGGCTAGAACAACAGGGCGCAAACTATGTTTTATCGGTCGCAAATCGAGGGCCTTTATTACCGGATGCCATGCAACAACAGCTGTTCGATTCCATGGTATCGATGCGACCATCCAACGACGGTCGTCATCATCTGGGCTTTGGTCTCTATATCGTACGCTTGATTGCGGAATCGTTTCGAGGCAGGGTGGAAGCGAAGAATATGCCCAGTGGCGAAGGGGTGGTGTTTCGTGTGTTTCTGAGCGCACCCGCAAACCAATAATAATGATGAGAATTTATTTAAAAGGGGGAGATTGTGATTAAACCATTGAGTGAATTGGTGGCCGAAGCGCGGCAACACTGCCAAAGCATCGATATCGAAGAAGCCCTGCAGCAGATCGATACGAAACCGTCTCCCTTGCTGGTGGATGTACGTGAGCCCGGTGAAACCCAAAATCACAGTGTCAAAGGGGCCATCAACATACCTCGGGGTGTGTTGGAAATGAAAATGGCCGCCCTCTGTCACGATCCCGATCAGCCGATCCTGATCTACTGCGCTACCGGTGGTCGAGCGTCTCTGTCGGCCGTGGCATTACAGAAAATGGGCTATCGCAATGTCAAAGTGATTCAGGGGGATTGCGAATTGATCGCCAACTCAATGAATCGGGATTTATGACCGGAACGAACCTGATCAAAAACTGGCTCACGAAGCAGATTCTCCGCTTTGTGAGCCCAAATAATCGAAATCAATCAGCGGTGCACTAGAAGCAAGGCCGATACTTTCCCTTGTGCAGTTTGACCTTATCCAGTTTCATATTGTCTGATTGACGCTGATAGGTATTGTCACCAATTTTTTCATAGTTACTGCAAGAGTAAGAGCGACCATAAACGGACGTGCAGAGCTTGCCATCTTCAACTTTCCAATGACCCACGTAATGGGTGTAGCTACCCGCTTGTTCGGCTCTGCGTTCTAGCCCGTAAATTTTTCCATCAGGATCATAGTATTCGTAGAAAACCCGCTTGCCGCATTCGCTGCCTACCGGGCGATAGTTGGCTTCCAAGGTATTACCAACCAGAATTATTGCGGCTTGTTCGCCTTGGAAAACGTCACCGGCGTTGGCGAGTGAGGAGGCACTGATCAGGGCAAGGCTTAAGATGAGCTTGTTCATAAAATATCTCCTTAATAATCTCAACCAAGGGAATATTTCTTACAGCAAAATAATTGTATTAACTCGCTTTTTAAAAACATTGATTAGCGTCAGTAGGTATTCCGCTATCCGTAAATTGGTTAGGACAGCCCTGAATATATTCAGGTAGAAGTCTGGGGGGGCGAATATGGCTTTTATCAAGTCGAAGCTTGCCTCTCAATACGGGAACTGGAGGGGGATTCAGGCGAGGCAGCCATTATCAGTCGCTCAGCAGGTCCTCTAGATAGCTTCCGAGTTTATATCAGCGAATCAACGCTGTTTTAAGCAGAGTTTTTACCCTGCTTTATTGTGCTTCTTCTATAGCCATTCTTGTGTCTGATCAAGATATCCGACTATAACGCTATGGTATTCTCCATACGGATTGAAACATTGTTACTCAGTAGGATATTTACGATGAAAGAAACCATCAAGAAAGTGTTCGGTGCCAAAGAAGTTGATCCTAAAGCTGAACCGGTCGTTGAGAGTGCTGCCAAACAAGAGTCCGTCAAAGAAAATGGCGCAGGCCAACAGAGCAAGAAAGAGTCCCCCGAAGGATGCTGCGGCTCTTGCTCATAGCTGACCGTTGCTGAACGCTCCTCGTCGTGTGTGAATAAAAACCCGGAATGTATTCCGGGTTTTTTTATATCCAAGGTTCCCCCTCAGGTGGTCTGCTTAATGGTTATGGCCTCATTGTGAATTGGCCTTTTCGCCCTTCCCCAGGGCTGCCATTGGCTGATCGCCAGGCCACCCAGAATGCAGACAAAGGCCAGCAGTTTCAGGGTCGAGACCTGTTCAGCGAAAAAGTAATGGCTGCCGATCAGACCGAACACCGGCGTCAGTAAGGTAAAGGGCGCCATGGTCGACAGCGGGTATTTCAGGGTCATTCGATTCCATATCCAGTAGCCCAGTAAGGTGGTGGGATAGGCCTGGAACAGAATCGAGAACCAGACCTCTTTGCTGAACTGCCCGGGCAGAGCGGTGAACGCCTCGGCACCATGAAACAGGTAGGCCAGTAATGCCAGTGGCAGGGGCGCAAAGGCCATGCCCCACACGCTAAAGGCGAATACCTGGGTAGTGCCCGACTTCTTTACGATCAGGCTCATCAGACTCCAGCTGAAGGCGGCAATCAGGCACAGGGGCAGGCCGTTAATCGGCACGGAACCGTCGGTCAGCATCAGGCATATCATCAGGCCGATGACCGCCAGTGCGGCACCAATCCACTGCTTGAGAGCAATGCGCTCTTTCAGTACCCAATAGCCCAGCAGCATGCTCGAAATCAGGCTCATATCCATCAGCAGTCCCGCCATGCCGGCCGACACGCCCATCTGAATAGACCACACCATCATGCCCCAGATACCCACGCCGAAGGTGAGTCCGTAGGCGACCAGATAACCGGTGGCGACGCTGGGGCGGGGAATAAAAAAGATCACCGGAAAGATGGCGAAGCTGAAGCGCAGCGCGGTCAACACCATAGGATCAATACGGTCCGCCCCCAGCTTGATGGCGCTGAAGTTAAAGCCCCATAAGGCCATCAGCGCGAGTGTAATCAATAGGTCCCGGGCAGTCATACAGTGTCTCCTTACAGTTAGGCGGGCGGGCTGTGCATGGCCTATACCATCTGCTATTCTGCAAAAAGATAACAGTTACAGTTTATTTTAATAAAAAGAGTACAGTTGGTGCTGCTATGCGTTACAAAGCCCTGGCCAGTCAATTGATTGAGGAGATTCAAGCCCGAAAATGGCAGCAGGGGGAGCGCTTGCCCTCGTTGCGCCGCTTCTCGGCCCTGTACGATGTCAGCCTGACCACGGCGCAAAACTGTTACCACGCTCTGGAAGAGCAGGGTTGGCTGCTGGCCAAACCCCAATCGGGGTTTTACGTGTCTTCGCCCATGCAGGATCTTAGCGTGCCGGTAGCACCCCAATTTACCAGTACTCCCCGTGCCTTTGACGAAATCGACAGGCAGCGCTACCAGGAAGGTCCATTGGGCGAAGCGCAGCAAACCAACCCTTACATCAGTCCGCCGCTGGGCATTTCCCGGTTGAGCCCCCGGTATTTTCCCCAGCAGGCGTTTCAGCGCAGCATTAAACGGGTACATCTGCGACAGCCAGAGCTGCTGACCGAATACCCGGAACCCGCCGGAAGCAGCCCGTTGCGACGGGTATTGGCGCAGCATTTTGAGCAGTATCAATTACGCCTGAGCCCGCTGGAAGGGGTGATCACAGGGGGCTGCATCAATGCCGTCAAGCAGGCCATCGAGGTAACCACTCAAGTCGGCGACAGGGTGGCGATCAGTTCGCCAAGCTTTAATGGCTTGCTGCAGTTATTGGCTGCCCTGAACCGTGACATCGTGGAAATTCCCTGTACGGACCAGGGCATAGATCTGGTCCAGCTGGAGCAACACCTGAAAACGGGGGCTGTGCAAGCCGGGCTATTCAGCACCTCACACATGAACCCGCAGGGTACCAGTCTCAGCGATCAGCAAAAGCAGCGACTGGCCGAGTTGGCCAATCGTTACCGTGTGCCGATCATCGAAGACGATGTCTATATGGAGATTGGTTTCGGCCAGACCATGCCTCGGCCGGCAAAATACTGGGATAGTCAGGGCTATCTGCTGTGGTGTGGGTCGGTGTCGAAAACCCTGGCCAGCGGTTTGAGGTTGGGCTGGTGCTGGCCGGGGCGTTATTTGTCGGCGTACAGCCACCACAACAATGCCAGCAGCTACGGTCATAACACGTTAATGCAGGCGGCCTTGGCCGATTTTATTGTCACCGGCCAATACCAGAAGCATCTGCAAAAAGTTCGGCACCGGCTGTTCGCCAATATCTGTGCGTATCGGGCGTATTTAATGCGGTATTTGCCACCGGGCACCGCCATCAGCCAGCCAACCGGAGGCATGGTGTTGTGGGTTCAGGTGCCAGGGCTGGATGGGGATCGTTTTGAGCAAGCTATCCAGGCATCCGGGTTGGGGGTGCGCCTGGGCAAGGTGTTCACTACTCTGGACTGGTACCGGGATTGTTTCCGCGTCAATGTGGGTTGGGGGCTGGATGATGTAGTAACGGAAGGCGTCACCATCGAAACCTGCCTTGAGCAGTTAGTGAGTCTGGTCCAGCAGAGTGTTCTATCGTTGCATAAACAACAAAGTGATAGGGCGACACAGAGCCGTGCATCAAAGAGCTAAAGATTCTTGATGGCTGTTTCCCGGTGTTTGAGAAGACTAGTTGGAGTCCATTTCATCGACGCACATGACATGATCCTTGCCATTGGAATCTGTCGTTAGGCACAGCAATCTCGTTGCAGGGCAGGCGCGGGTATAGATGAACTTTCCACCTAACTGGTGGCACTCACTGGGTTTTAGCTCAACCACTAAGCCGCCAGCGTTTAACGCTTCCTGGGTAGGCCAGTTACCCAGCTGTTTTTGTTTTTTCAGCGCTTCAACCTGCTGCTTGTTTGGCGGCTGCATTTTGTCCGCCATAGGCTGTGTTGTTAATGCCGGTGCACTGGCTTTCAGATTGTCGGCAGTAGCGGGCATGGCACAAAACAGCCCCAGAGTTATCAATAGATAAAATCCGTTTTTCATGGTCACGTCCCTGTAAATTGGCATTTAAGGTGGTGGGCCGAGTGTCAAAAGAGCATTCTGGCCGAATACGTCGCTGAATCGCCGACTGTGAATTTGTCGAGAAAAGAAAAAAGATTAGGTGATAGGCGGCGCTTTCGCCTAGACATTATTGCTATCTAAATGGCTGTTTAGATTTCGATATTAAATGGGGGGGGGAAGAAGAGTATGTGCAAATTAGCACTGACACCACAGTCGCTTGTTATGTGCCACACAGTTGCTAGATATGTAAATCATGAGCGCTTCCCTGCTACCTCAGCAATTGCATCTGAAAACTGTCTTGCAGTATGTTCCAGAGCCTGCGTGACAATATCGTAGTACTCACTCCCAACGCCTGAGTATTTTTCCGTGAGCTTGGCCGTATCTATAGCCCCGCATTCTTCGAGTGCGTTGATAGATCGATTGAACCCGTCACTTAGCGCTCTAGATAGAATCGCTTCAATTTCTCGATTGTTGCTCATAGCCCTAAATCCTCTAGGCACATAACAGTTCATTCATAAGACCTTACAAGGTCGCATACATTGCAAGGTAACTCCGAACCCTATCCTTACAATAATGCAGAGGGTGCACAAGCGGCTTTGGCCTGAATATGCACACCAAAGTACGTTGGCTTTGATTTTTTCCGTGCCAAGCCAATGCGAATATTAGTACGAGCTAACCGCGGTTGATTACGCGTCTCTTGTTCTACCCAGCTGAATCAGCACCACACCCACAATTACCAATATGACCCCGGGTAGTAATACCCAGTCAAACAGCTGGGGTTCCAGGTAGAAACTCATAGCCATCACAAACACGGGCGTGAGCAAACTGTAGGCGGAGGTGCGTGCCGGGCCCAGGGTGATGGCGCCCAGTTGTTGCAGGAAAAAACTCAGCAGGGTGGTGAACAGGGCAAGGTAGGCCAACCCCCAGTACACCGATGCGGGCAGTTGATGCCACTGGCGCCAGCGTTGCGCTGTTGTTGAAGGGTTTGGCTCCATAGAAAGTTGAGAAACCAGTGAGAACATCAGCAGCAACAGGGTAGCCATCAGAATCACCCAAAAGGTCATTACCGCTACGGGCTCTTCCCGGTGCCAACGTTTGACCAGCGGTTGATAGGCGCCCAAAAACAGGCAGCCAATCATAAAGATGGCGTCCCCCTGGCTGAACTGTAGCTGCGCCAGCGCCGCCAGGTCTCCACGAAAGACCACCCAGAGGGCGCCCGCTGTGCCCAGCACCAGGCCCAGTATAAGCAGCGGCCCACTTCGCTCGCCATTAAGCAGGCGCGCATAGATCGCCGCCAATGCTGGCACGCTGGTAAAGAGCGCGCCGCTATTGAGCACGCTGCTGGTTTCAAGGCTGGCGAACATACAACAGAAGAACACAGCCAGCGGCAGTGCCAGGGCAGTATAGACGCGCAGCCGCTCAAAGCCCGGCCAGGTCAGGCCAAAGCGGTGCACAATGTAGGGAGCAAACAGCAGGCTGGCCAAGGCAAAACGCAGTAGCATCAGTTGTCCTGAATTTAGTGATGGGTCTGTCTGATTAAGGCTTTGCATCATCTCCCCGCCGACCGGAAAGGACCCGGCTACCAGCACGGTCATCAGCAATAACAGCGCATGAACGTAAAGGTAAGAAGGGGGCTGGTTGTGAGTGCTCTGGTGCATGGGGTGTACCGGTTGATGATGGCCTGACAAGCATAACTTGTCGCTTATTGACCGATAATCCGTCTTGGGGAAGAATGACTGTTGAGAAAAAGTTAACAACAACGGGTGAAAGGTTGTATGGACGGTAAACTGGAAGGCTTCGGCGCGTTGCCGGTTTTTGTGGCGGTGGTGGAAGCCGGTGGTTTTTCTCCGGCGGCCCGGCAGTTGGGGATCTCGAAATCGGCGGTCAGCAAGCGCATGACCTTGCTGGAGCAGCAGCTGGGAGTGAAACTGCTGCACCGCACCACACGTAAGCTGAGCCTGACCGAGGCTGGTGAGCATTACTTCGAGCACGCGGCCAAGGCGTATCGGGCGGCACGAGACGCCGAAGATGCGGTGTTGCAACTGCAGGGGGAACCCCAGGGCCGGTTGCGTATTAACACCCCGATGTCCTTTGGCCGCTTGCACATCGCGCCTATGATGCCGGCTTTTCTCAAACGCTACCCAAAGATCAGTATCGATATGGTGATGGATGACAAGACGGTGGATCTGGTCGATGGTGGTTTTGATCTGGCGATCCGCGCCGGTGACCTGGTCGATTCCAGCCTTATCGCGCGACCGCTGGCGCCACTGCGCAGCATGCTGTGCGCCTCCCCGGCTTATCTGGCCGAGCAGGGGACACCGGGCACATTGTCCGAGCTGGCCGAGCACAATTGCCTGGTGTTCAGCTATTCCAACGATGTGAAGGAGTGGACCTTTATCAAACCGGAGGGCAACGGGGCAGCACCACGGAAAGAAACGGTGGCGGTCAATGGCAATTTTCGAGTCAATAACAGCGAGGCGTTGCGAGAGCTGATGCTGCGAGGTGTCGGCATAGGTCGCCTGCCCACCTTTGTCACCGGCCCTGATATTCGCAGTGGCCAGCTGGTGCAGCTGTTCCCCGAATATGAGATGCCCAGCATTACCATGAACGCGGTGTTTCTTGAGCGGCAATATATGCCGGCCAAAGTACGGGCGTTTCTGGATTTTGCCCTGGACTACTTTGGCGGCGACACCCCCTACTGGGACCGGTAACGCAGCGGCTGTAAAGGGTTGATAACGGAGATAACGGAATAGGGCTGATAAGGGAATAGGGCTGATAAGTGAATAGTGCCGGCCGAGGCATAGCATCGCCCGCGGGCATTGGCTGATTAACGATAGGAGTTGTTTGGGTTTATTGGTAAGAATAACTCAACAATTATTTTCATGTTTGCTGGCTTATCCTGTTTTAAGAAACAATCTACACTGCTTTTCCATCAACTGACGACTCAGAGCGCTTGTCGCTAAGGAAAAGCCATGGAACTCTTTACTGCTATTGCCACCCGCCGTGCCGTTAAACATTACGATGCCGACGCCGTTATGCCCGACGCCGATTTTCGCCAGCTGATGGCTGCGACCTTGCTGTCTCCAACCAGTTACAACATTCAGCACTGGCGCTTTGTACGAGTGACCGACCGAACGCAGCGAAAACAGTTGCAGGATGCGGCCTGGGGGCAGGAGCAGGTATCCCGCGCCAGTGAATTGATTGTGCTCTGTGCCGATACCCAGGCCTGGCAGGATCGCCCCGAGCGTTACTGGGCCGATGCCCCGCAGGCGGCGCAAGAGATGTTGGTACCCATGCTGAAAGATTTTTACCGTGGCCGTGAACAGGTGCAGCGCGACGAAGCCATGCGCTCCTGCGGCATGGCGGCGCAAACACTTATGCTGGCCGCCAAGGCGTTGGGTTATGACAGCTGCCCGATGATCGGGTTCGATGCCGATGCGGTGGCCGAACGGATTAATCTGCCAGAACAGCATGTGATCGGCATGATGATCGCGGTTGGCAAAGCGGCCAAGCCCGCCAATGGTCGGGGAGGGCAATTGACACTGGATGAGGTGCTGATGGAAAACCGTTTTTAACTGGCTGGATGTTGGGGACCCTTTTTTGCGAGCAATCATCGCTTGATGCAGGGCTAAGGGTCTTCACCCAAAAACAGCGCTATCTGTTGGCCGGCGCGATGCGCTTTGTCGTGGCGGCAAAGGTTTTTATCTCATCCTTGCTGTACGGTGTATGAACTCTTTTGCTCGATGGCGGTTGATGTTCCAGGCAGACATTGTCACGACGCGCTGTTTTAGGGCGAATAGGTCGGTGCATAAAACCGCCGCCACAGTTTGGGCAAACATTTTCCAGTATCTCATCGACGCATTGTTGGCAGAATGTGCACTCATAGGTGCAGATCATCGCCTCTGTGGAATCGGGCGCTAAATCCTTATCGCAGCATTCACAGTTGGGGCGGATTTGTAGCATGGTTTTTAGATGCTCCTTGCATTGAAATAATCAATGCTGTCCGGGATTTTCATCATCAACAAGCTGAGCGGATATCGGTAGGTGCGCGATGATCGGTTCAATTTTTAATCATTGCTTAGTATTTAAAATGTGACTCGTTAACCCTGTCTGTGCGGGTTATTGCTGAATAACTGGTGTAAACTGGCGCGATAAATATTCATTCAGTGTATGGGTTGTACTCTTTAATGTCTCGTATTTTAAAAGCTCTTATCTTGTTAAGCATCGTGCTGGTTTCTCTGGGTTATCATTTTAGGGGTTCCATTGCGGCTTCATGGTATGAAAGGTCTGGTTCTGAAACAGCTAATGAACAATTAATTGATCAGGTAGAGCAGTATCTGAGTTCGTGGGGCGAAACGCTTAATGATGAACGGTTTTACCACAAATTGAAGATACTCAGTGAGCAGTATTGGGTCTCGTGGCATGGAATGTTCGAGACAGAAAGGCTCATTCCGGAACATTCAATTTCTGGTCAACAATACCTGCAGATGTTGCTGGATAAACAGTATGAACGTCTGACAGAAGCGCTGGAGCCACATCTTGTACCGTCGAATGAAGAACAAAGTGTGGAGATGCAATATGCGCTTAATGCATTGGACCGGGATGAAGTCTGGTTGCAATCCTATTTTGATGAATGGGTTGAGGCGACGCCTACGAAAGCTGTTCCTTATCTTGCCAGAGCTGATTATTTATTGACTCAGGGCTTGTTGGCCCGGGGGACGGATTATATTCGCAATACCCCGGAATATAACCTTGTAAAGATGCGCATGCTGTTTGAATTAAGCATGAAAGATCTCAACAAAGTTAAAAGCATCAATGATCAGACTGCGTACCCTTATGCGATACAACTCAATATTGCGATGAGGCAGGGTAGTGCTGTTTCAAAGAGAAGCATTTATGAGCAGGGGGTTAAGCGGGATCCGGAATTGAATTGGATTTACAGTACCTATCTGTCAACTCTGGCACCTAAATGGGGAGGGAGTGCTCAACAAGAAAAGCAGTTTATTGAAGAGTTGCGTTCCAAATACCAGACTTACCCATGGCTTAAGTCAAATGAAGTGTCCTGGATGATTGATCAGGTAGACGCTTTACCAGGAAAAGCCTGTGACAAAATAGCGGAATATCAAAGAGCCTATGATTTCTACACTAATAGCTGGAGTAGTTATAATTTAGGTCGTGCCTACAGTTGTGATCTGCAATTTGATGAAGCATTAGGATACCTTAGAGAATCTGTTGAGCGTTGGCCCTATCAGGCTATTGCGTGGAGATTAATAGGTGCCATTCAACATAAATTAGGTGATTCAGAAAGTGCTTTGGAATCCACCAGGATTGCGGCTCATTTGGATCCTTCGGATGATTTTTCGTTTTTTCAATTGGGTAATATCTCACTTTATCTTGAGCGATATGAGCGGGCAATTGTGGCCTACAATAAAGCCATCAAAGCAAACCCTGAAAAATCTGATTATTCTCAGTATCTGGAGCTGGCGGAAAACTTTCTGGCAAATCCTGGTAGCCCTCATGATTTATATTTACTGAAAGATTCCTGGGGTGGGATGGTTTCTAAAACTACTTATGTGAAAGGGCGTAAAGAGGGGAAAGCGATCATCTACGATGATCACAACAATCCGAAAGAGTATAGGTTGTATGAAAATGATGTTTTCACGAAGCTGACCCGATTACACCCCGATGGTAGTGTGTCTACAGTGCTTAGCATTAAGGGTGATAAGATCGATGGCCCTTACCAGGAGATCTCTGTTTCTGGCAATGTGATTTCAACCGGAGTACTTGATGCTGGTTTGCCGGAAGGAGATATGAATGTTTTCTTTGAGAATGGCCAATCTCTTTTGACTAACCATTATCAGAAAGGGAAAAAGCTTACGCCAACCAAATTTAATGTGCCCGCGCAGAATCTTAATGGGGTGACCGGGGTTTCAATAGCATCGGGGGCCATGTCCCATATAGGGTCTCCACTCAATCAAACCTCAAAATTCAGTTTTGATGGCGATCCTATCTTTATCTATACGGCTCTCGATGGCATCCAAGGGCAAGATAATAAACTGAACGTAGAATTCTTTGACGCGGCGGGAAATCGTGCTTTTGAATATTTGACCGTATTGCAAAATAGCGGAGATGGTTTTAATTTTAGTTCTGTCTATTACACTCCGGATCCCGCTAAGGATCAGCCGGGAGAGTGGACGGTAACAGCTTCTCTAAATTCTGAGTTATTTGATAGCTATACCATTTCCGTCAACGACCGGTAAATGAATTTTGATTGTATAAGATCGTAGTTTTTTTAAGTGCGATCGGCCTTGCGTTGGTGGTTACCCTGAAAGCTTAGGGGTGTGTCCAAGGTAAGGCTTTTCCCTTCCCCCCCCCTAAGTGCTAAATCTTTATCGCAGTATTTGCAGCTGGAGCGGAGTTGTAGCATGGTGGGTAGCCTCCTTGTATCGAAATAACTCTTATTAAAAATATAATCTTACTATATTTAGAGTTAAATATTGGGGGTGAGCTTTTAATTGGATTTCAGATGCTGACCGATTATGGGGTGGTAGAGATTGCAATTTAGAGGGGGTGATTAGGACTGTCAGTAATTTTTTGAGAGAGTTATAGGAAGGGTTCTTGTTCTGGGGCTGATCAATCTTTTCCAGCTTTAATTAAATGTACTGAGAATATCTTGCCATGTTTCACCAAGTGCAGAAAATCGATCATTATTGTGTGAGATTATAATTAGTTCGCCTGCTATAAATACTAAAACTGAAAACACTGAGGCTACTGTGATTTGATTTGTTCTGGTTGTGACTGTTTTCCAATCCCAGGCTAGATAAATGACAGGAGAAAAAGCAACGATTCCCCATAGTAGAGTTTGGAATGCAAAGATTCCGATCGTGATTATTGTCATTATGGCCAGAATAGGGATAAGAAATACTAATGCTAGACCCATTTTTTTTGTACCTATACTTATTGAAATATGCTGCTAAGTTTTATTATTTCTATTGAATTTTCTGGTTTTTCTATTGCAGGAACTATTAGGGAGTGCTGATTAATCCATGCAGAACCCAAATAGTCTGTAAGGAATAAATCATTGAGGACAACTCTAATGTCTTCTGCTGTTCTTGCCTTCAATAGAATATGAGTTAACCCCCATAATCTATTTATTTTAATTGGCGCATGGCTCATCTGGTTCGGCTCCCCATTCTTATTTACTGTCAGCTATTAACTTACCAGCGATGCGCTCGAATTTTAATTTGATCCCTGGCATATGGGCTTAACAGCGGGTTAAAAGGCAAAGCTTTCTTTACCTTTAAGGGCGGAATTAATTTTTTGGGGTTCAAACTTTACGTGTATGCATGAGGGAGATTCCATTCTTGATTCAACCGGTCCGTGGTTGATGTTAGTGTCATAGCGACTTGGCTATTACTGAATAATTATGTTTATTAAATCATGGAGAGAGAGGTGATAAAAGCAGTGTTTTTACACACTGCTCCCCGCCATCGCATTACCCACCCGCGACCCATTACTACGTCCCAAAGCCTGGGTAATAAACTGACCGGTTTCGACCAGCTTGGTCAGGTCGATACCATGCTCGATGCCCAGTCCATTTAACAGATAGACCACATCTTCGGTGGCGACATTACCCGAGGCGCCTTTGGCGTAGGGGCAGCCCCCCAGGCCGGCAACGGAACTGTCGATCACTCGTATGCCGCGTAGAAGGGATGCATAAATATTGGCAATGGCCTGACCGTAAGTGTCGTGCAGGTGCACAGCCAATTGATCGATGGGGACCTCTTTGGCGACCGCGTCGAGCATGACATTAACGCTGGCCGGTGTACCGACACCAATGGTGTCGCCCAGGGATATTTCGTAGCAGCCCAGCTCCAGCAACTGCCGGGAGACTCGGGCAACGAGGCTGGGATCCACCTCGCCCTCGTAAGGGCAACCCACCACGCAGGAGACGTAACCCCGCACCGGTACGCCGGCCTTGCGAGCCACGTCCATCACCGGGGTAAAGCGTTGCAGGCTTTCATCGATCGAGCAGTTGATGTTTTTCTGACTGAAGGCTTCGGAGGCGGCGGCAAAAATGGCCAGCTCGGAAGCGCCCACTTCGAGTGCCCGTTCGGCGCCTTTCAGGTTGGGGGTAAGTGCGGCGTAGCTGACCTCATCCTGACGTTTCATTGCACGAAACACTTCGTCGCTGCCCGCCATCTGGGGCACCCACTTGGGGTTTACAAAACTGCCGGCTTCGATGGTACGCAAACCGGCCCTGGCCAACCGCTCTATCAGTTGTACTTTTACCTCGGTACTGATCGGCTGCTGCTCGTTTTGCAAGCCATCACGGGGGCCGACTTCGACGATGCGCACGCGCGTGGGTAATCTGTCCATTGCGTTTTCCTCTCGTGATATGGCCTTATGCCGGATTGGTTTCGAACTCTACCAGTTCGCTACCGCCATCGACCAGATCACCACTGTTATAGAAGAAAGAAACCACCCGGCCATCGGCGGGGGCACGAATACTGTGCTCCATCTTCATCGCCTCCATCACCAGCAGGGCATCGCCCTTGGCAACCTCGCTGCCGGGTTCGACCAGCAGCGTCACGATGGTGCCATTCATGGGAGCGCTCAGGCCACCGGCATTCTGGTCGCTGTCCTGGTCACCCAGATCCGGTTTCTGCAATCGAAAACTGATCGCGTTGTTCGCGGTGTAAAGGCTGATTATGCCGTCGTGTTCGCTGACTGTGGCGTTCAGCTGGTAACCGTCGAGGTTGGCCCGCAGCTGGTTACCCTCCAGCACGCCTCGGGCATCACTGCAATAGGTCGCATCAGAGCCGGTGATACGGTAGCCGCAACCCGCGCCGCTGCGACGTTGCTCTACGGTTAAGGGGTACGCCTGCTCGTGCAGCAACAACGTAAAATCCTGTTGGCTGGGCGCATTGAGTCGCCAGCCGTCGGTGTTGTGCCAGGGCGATGAGGGGTCGCGCGAATGCCCGGCCGATTGCTCGGCGCTTTGTTGCTGGCGTAACACCAGATAGAGTGCTGCCAGTGGCAGATCCTGACCAAGGCGCTCCTCGCCGTCGAGGAAAATCGCTGCATGGTGTTTGTCGATAAAGCCGGTATCGAGATCGGCATCGCGGAACGGCTGGCAATTGGCCAGGTTGTAGAGAAATTCCAGGTTGGTGGTCATGCCACTGATGCGGTATTCACCCAGTGCACGGGTTAGTCGTGACAGTGCGCGATCACGATCTTCATCCCACACAATCAATTTGGCGATCATGGGATCATAGAAAACACTCACTTCATCGCCTTGGCGCACGCCCGAATCCACCCGCACATGCTGACTGTTAACCGGTGGCTGCAAAAAGCTCAAGGTGCCGGTGACGGGCAGAAAATCGTTGTCGGGATCTTCGGCGTAGACGCGGGCCTCAAAAGCATGGCCATGAATACGCAGCTCCTGTTGTTGCAGAGGCAGGGGTTCGCCACTGGCCACCCGCAGCTGCCATTCCACCAGATCCTGACCGGTGATCATTTCGGTGACCGGATGCTCAACCTGCAGGCGTGTATTCATCTCCATAAAATAAAAGGAACCATCACTATCGAGCAGGAACTCGACGGTGCCAGCGCCTTCATAATCGATCGCCTGGGCGGCCCGAATCGCCGCTTCACCCATCTGCTGACGCAGGGCCTCATGCATGCCGGGGGCCGGGGCTTCCTCAATCACTTTCTGGTGCCGGCGCTGGACCGAGCAATCCCGTTCAAACAGATAGACCGCGTTACCCTGTTGGTCGCAAAACACCTGAATTTCCACATGGCGTGGCTGCGTCAGGTATTTTTCAACCAGCATGCGATCGTCGCCAAAGGCATTCAGGGATTCACGCTTGGCGGCGGCCAGGGCCTCGTCAAATTCGTCGGCGCTCCAGACCTGGCGCATGCCCTTACCACCACCGCCTGCGGTGGCTTTGAGCAGTACTGGATAACCCATCTCGTCGCTGGCCTGTTTCAGCAAAGCGGGGCTCTGGTCGTCGCCGTGGTAACCAGGCACCAGCGGCACACCGGCTTTTTCCATAATCTGTTTGGCGGCCGACTTCGAACCCATGGCTTCAATAGCGCCCACGGGCGGGCCAATAAACACCAGCTTTTCTTGCTTACAGCGGTTACAGAAGTCGGCGTTTTCCGACAAAAAACCATAACCCGGATGTATCGCCTGAGCGCCGGTGCGCAGCGCGGCCTCAATCACCTTGTCACCCAGCAGGTAGGATTCGCGAGACGGCGCAGCCCCTATATGGACGGCTTCGTCGGCCATGGTGACGTGCAGGGCATCGCGATCGGCATCGCTGTAAACCGCCACCGTGGAGATGCCCAGGCGTTGGGCGGTGCGAATAACCCGGCAGGCAATTTCGCCCCGATTGGCAATCAGTATCTTGTTGAACATGCTGACTTACTCCTTGATCCAGGGGGCCGGTTGTTTGTCGAGAAAAGCGCCCAGACCCTGTTGCCCTTCATCGGATACGCGAATGGTGGCGATGCGTTCGCTGGTACTGGCGATCAGGTCGTCATTGATGTTGCGGCCCGCCACATCAAACAGCAATTGCTTGGCGGCGGCGACCGCCTGTGGGCCGTTTTGCAGCAGCTGCTGGATGATCTCCTCCAGCTGGCTATCAAGCTCCTCTTCATCGACCACTTCGCTGACCAGTCCCAGGTTGAGGGCGCGCTCGGCACTGAAACGCTCGGCGCTGATAAAATAACGCCGCGCGGCGCGTTGTCCGATGGCATTGATCACATAGGGCGAGATAGTTGCCGGCACCAGACCGATGCGTACCTCGCTGAGGCAGAAGCTGGCACGGCTGGCGGAGATGGCTATATCACAACAACTGACCAGGCCTACAGCGCCACCAAAGGCAGCACCCTGAACGCGAGCAATGGTCGGTTTCGGCATGCTGTTAAGCAGCTTCAACATATTGGCCAGGGCGTTAGCGTCACGCAGATTTTCCTCAAACGAATAGCCCGCCATGCGCTTCATCCAGTTAAGGTCTGCACCGGCGGAAAAACTGCGCCCGGTGGAGGCCAGTACCAGGGCTCGAACGCTATTGTCTGCTGATAAAGAGGTAAAACAATCGCTTAGCGAAGCGATCATTGTGTCGTCAAAAGCGTTGTGTTTATCCGGGTTGTTCAGGGTGACGGTAGCAATTCCCCGGCTATCAATTTCACAGATTACAGTTTCGTTAGACATGATATTAGCTCATTATTTTATGTCGTCTTAACGACTCAATTACATGCGGAAAACACCGAAGCGCGTGTCATCAATTTCCTTGTTCATAGCGGCAGAAATAGACAGGCCCAATACCATGCGGGTATCCGCCGGATCGATCACGCCGTCATCCCACAGGCGCGCCGAGGCAAAATAGGGGTGACCCTGATGCTCGTAAGTATCGATGATGGGTTGCTTGAAACGTTGTTCTTCACTGTCGCTCCAGGCCTCGCCTCGCTTCTCTTTCTGGTCCCGTTTAACCTGAGCCAGTACGCCTGCGGCCTGTTCGCCACCCATAACCGAAATACGGGCATTGGGCCACATAAACAGAAAGCGCGGGTCGTAGGCACGGCCACACATACCATAGTTTCCGGCGCCAAAAGAGCCGCCGATCAGTACGGTGAATTTGGGCACTTGAGCGCTGGCGACAGCGGTGACCATCTTGGCACCATGCTTGGCGATACCGCCTTGCTCGTATTGCGAGCCGACCATAAAGCCGGTGATGTTCTGCAGGAACAGCAGGGGGATTTTTCGTTGCGCGCAGAGTTCGATAAAGTGCGCGCCTTTTTGCGCCGATTCGCTGAACAGAATGCCGTTGTTGGCAACAATACCTACCGGGTAGCCGAAGATGCGGGCAAAGCCGCACACCAGTGTGGTGCCGTAAAGCGCTTTGAATTCGTCGAATTCCGAGCCATCAACCAGTCGTGCAATGACTTCACGCACGTCGTAAGGCTGGCGAGCATCCTTGGGAATAATGCCGTACAGGTCTTGTGCATCAAACAGGGGCTCAACCACCGGGGCCACATCGCATTGCTGGGGCTTGACCCGGTTAAGGCGGGATACCGCCTGGCGGGCCAGTTGCAGGGCGTGGTGATCGTTTTGCGCGTAATGATCGGCCACGCCGGAGGTGCGACAGTGCACGTCAGCGCCGCCGAGTTCTTCTGCGCTGACCACTTCGCCGGTAGCGGCTTTGACCAGGGGCGGTCCGCCGAGAAAAATGGTGCCCTGTTCGCGCACGATGATCGACTCGTCGGCCATGGCAGGTACATAAGCGCCACCCGCAGTACAGGAACCCATGACTACGGCGATCTGTGGAATGCCCTGCGCCGACATATTGGCCTGGTTAAAAAAGATGCGGCCAAAGTGTTCGCGATCGGGAAACACCTCATCCTGCTGTGGCAAATTGGCGCCGCCGGAATCGACCAGATAGATACAGGGCAGATTGTTTTCCCGGGCGATGGTTTGCGCACGCAGATGTTTCTTGACGGTTAACGGGTAATAGGTGCCGCCCTTGACGGTGGCATCGTTGGCAACAATGACGCACTCTTCGCCGCTGACCCGCCCGATGCCGGTAATGATGCCCGCGCCCGGGACATGATCGTCGTATACCTCATGGGCGGCGAGCTGGGAAAACTCCAGAAAGGGCGCGCCGGGGTCCAGTAACCCTTGTACGCGATCTCGAGGCAATAATTTGCCTCGAGAAAGATGACGATCTCTTGCTTTTTCTCCGCCGCCGAGTTTTACGCCGTCGAGCTGTGTCTGCAGATCGTCAACCTGCGCCTGCATGTGTTGGCTGTTTTCCGCAAACTCGGCGCTGCGGGTATTGATGCCTGAAGTGAGTATCGCCATGGTAGTGGTTCCCCGACCCGAGTTACTTGGTTTCGTTAAACAGTTCGCGACCAATCAGCATGCGGCGGATTTCGCTGGTGCCGGCGCCAATTTCATACAGCTTGGCATCACGCAACAAGCGGCCGGTCGGGAACTCGTTGATGTAACCATTGCCGCCCAGGGTCTGGATCGCCTGCAGGGCCATCTGGGTAGCCCGCTCGGCGGTATAGAGAATCACGGCGGCAGCATCTTTACGGGATTCCTTACCCTTGTCGCACGCCTTGGCCACGGCATAGAGGTAGGCGCGGGAGGCACTGAGTTCGGTATACATGTCCGCCACCTTACCCTGCATCAGCTGGAATTCGCCGATCGACTGGCCGAACTGCTTACGGTCGTGGATATAGGGCACGACCACATCGAGGCAGGCTTGCATAATGCCGACCGGACCGCCGGAAAGCACGGTGCGTTCGTAGTCCAGACCGCTCATTAGCACCTTGACCCCTTCGCCTTCGTTACCGAGAATATTTTCGGCCGGTACTTTGCAATCCTGAAAGACCAGTTCGCAGGTGTTGGAGCCACGCATGCCCAGCTTGTCGAGTTTCTGGTGACGGCTAAAACCGGGGAAGTCACGCTCGACGATAAAGGCGGTCATGCCCCAGGCGCCTTTGGTCGTGTCGGTCTTGGCGTAGATCACGTAGGTGTTGGCGTCGGGGCCATTGGTGATCCACATCTTGTTGCCATTGAGGACATAATGCTCGCCCTGGCGCTCGGCTTTGAGTTTCATGCTGACCACATCACTGCCGGCATTGGGTTCCGACATGGCGAGGGCGCCAATATGCTCGCCGGAGCAGAGCTTGGGCAGGTACTTGCGCTTTTGTTCTTCGTTACCGTTTTTGAAAATCTGATTCACGCACAGGTTGGAATGGGCACCATAGGAGAGACCGACGGAGGCCGAAGCGCGGGAGATCTCTTCCATGGCAATAGTGTGGGCCAGATAGCCCATATTGCTGCCACCGTACTCTTCCGACACGGTGATGCCCAGCAGGCCCATGTCACCAAACTTGCGCCACATGTCCATGGGGAATTCGTTGCTGCGATCGATCTCTTCGGCACGGGGAGCCAGCTCGGCCTGGCAAAATTGATAAACCGCGTCGCGCAGCATGTCGATCTCTTCGCTTAGATCAAAATTCAGGGTGGGATAGCTGGTGTTCATATTGTCTCCTCGCGGAACCGGGCGGCTCCATTGTGTGTCTGTTTTTTTTCTTGGTTTGAAATTGCTAGGTTGCCTGATGGTCTGGATCGAATTGGTTATTCAGGTGTCGGTAACACCCATCTCCTGCAGGGCATCGATGCAGCGTTGCTCCGATTCCTGCAGGTCCAGCATCATCAATTCGATGTCGTGCAGCTGTTGTTGCAGGGTCGCCTTGCGGCTGCGTACGTGATTGATCAAGGCTTTCAGCTGTTGCTCGTTATTTTGTCCCGGGCTGTACATTTCGATGATGTCCCGGCTTTCCTCCAGGCTAAAGCCGAGACGCTTACCCCTGAGAATCAGTTTGAGTTTGGTGCGATCGGCGGGGGAGTAGACCCGGGTCTGGCCTTTGCGCTGGGGCGTTAATAAGCCCTTGTCTTCGTAGAAGCGAATGGTGCGGGTGGTGATGTCGAACTCCTTGGCGAGTTCGGAGATGCTATATGTGCTGGGGCGTGACGGAGTATTCATAAAAGGACTTCGCTAATGACTGAAGTCCATTGTAGGGTTGGTTTACGTTAACGTAAAGGTAAAAATGGCGATATAAAAGGTCGCTTTTAACGACGAACTATCAGCCAATGCGTCCATCTATCCATTAACTGCACTATAACTCTGTGCGTTAGTACCAGCTTTGGGGTATAAACCTTGTTCGGACAGGATGTCTCGGTTGGGGTGAATAGGAAGTGGGCAGAAAAATTCTGAAATGGTGGCGGCGTGGAAGTCTGATTGGCGTCCGCGGCCTGGAGTTTTCGGATCGTCAACGTGTCGTGGTCATTAATCAGTTTGTGATACTGGCCCTGATGATCACCCTGTCTTACCAGATCACTTACCTGTTGACCGACTTCGAGCGTATGCGGCCGTTAATGGTCGTTCACTCCGTCACCATGCTGGTGCTACTTATGGCCTTATGGGCCAACTACCAGCGCTCGCACATTACGGCGGCATTGCTGGCGCTGGGCGCGCCGACCCTGATCCAGATACCCATCGTCACCTATTTGATCAGTGCCGATTCCGGGCTGCATATTTTTCTCCTGAGTGGTGGTGTGCTGACCTTTTTGGTCTTCTCTGATCGGCTGCGATGGCTGCGTTACGGATTACTGTTGGTCTCTACGGTGCTTTTTATGGTGCTCGACCAATATTGTAAGGCGGAGATAGCGCCGGTGCAGTTGTCGTCCGAACAGCTGGTGGTGATGCGGGTGCTGAATATCGCCGGTTTTGTCCTGATGCTCTATATCCTGTCCTATCTGTTTCATGGCCAGCTGATACAGCAGCGGAGGCGTATTCAGCGCCAGGCGAGAGCGTTGGCCTTGCTGGCCAATACCGATGACCTGACCCAGTTGCCGAACCGTCGCCGAATAATCTCCGAAGCCCAGCCCAATGGGCTGTTTAAAGGGGTGGTGGCGATCGCCGATATTGATCATTTCAAGGGCGTAAACGATCGTCATGGTCATGCGGTGGGCGATGCCATCCTGAAGGGGGTGGCGGAGATTATGGAGGCCTCTATCCGTGATATTGACACTGTCGGCCGGTGGGGTGGGGAGGAGTTTATTTTCCTGCTCAGTCATAGTTCGCCGGAAGAAGCGCGGCTGGTGCTGGAGCGTGTCCGTGAGCAGATCGAAGCCTACGAGCTCAACTTTCAATCCAGGGATTATCGCGTGACCATTTCCATCGGCATGGCGGTGATGAATCAGCACAGGAGCTTCGATGAGGCGCTGCGTATCGCGGATGCAGCGCTCTATCGGGGCAAGCGTCTGGGGCGTAACTGTGTAGTGGATGAAGCAGTCGCCTACTGATCCAGCACCCGCTCGGCGGATGGTGATTCTGCCACACTGGTACGACGCCAACAGCGCGCGATAACGGCCATCACCACAATGGCGAAGGCCAGCCGGCCCCAGAGAATGGAATACAGGTCGGCACCTAGTAAGAGTATCAACAGGGTGTCTTCGATCAGGCTGTGGGCCAGACCGAGAAAGCAGATGGTCAGTATCATATCCCGCCGGCTGATCTCTCCCGAGCGCGCCTCGGCGATCAGCAGGCCGGCGCCAAAACTGAGTCCAAGGGTTATGCCGATAATGGTCACGTGGGTGGCTTCACGCCCCACCTGCAACACGCGAAGTAGAGGCGACAGCAACCAGTGCATAAGTTTTTCGATACCCAGCCAGCGCAACAGCCGGAGCAGGGTCATGAGGGCGCTGATGATCAGAAAGATCGTGGCAAACAACCATAGTTGGTCAATCGCCCAGGCCGCTAAACTTTCGGCCTGGGCTTCGGGTTGCCACAGCATTATTGCCGGTTGTTGCTGCCAGTTGCCCCAGCTGTATATCTGGTGAGTCAGTGCCGCCAGTGTCAGGGCGCCACCGATACGCAGCATTAGGGTGACTCGCCAACGAACCCCCACCAGTTTGGCGACGGCGCCCTCGGTGGGTAAGGAGTGGGCTACCAGAATCAAGATGCCCAGTACGCTGACCTGAGCCACGCTGAGACTTTCTCCTCCGGCCAATTCATAGAATACCACCATCGCGGTATACAGGTTGGTCAGGATGGCGGCAGCCCACACCAGCCCTATGCTGGCGGGCAGGCCAACCAATTCCATCAAGGGAGACAGCAGCCAGCTGAGCCATTGGGTGGCGCCGAAACTATCGAGTAGTTTAACCAGCAAAATGGCGGGTAGCATCACCTTTACCAGCACCCAGTAGACCCGCAGGATCTCCAGAGAATGACTACGCAGTTGTTGGGGTAAAGCTTTTATATCAAGGGGTTGCATGGGGCGTCCTGGCCAAGTTGGTATCGTCAGCGATTAGTGATTGAGGCAGGCGACAGTATATCGATGGCAGATAAAATAATTCTTTGAAAGCGCGATAAAACTTGCTAATAATTTCTTATTGAATTCGATATAAGAAATATTATTAATGTCAGCTTCGATAGATCGTCTGGATACGGCCATTCTGAAACAGTTGCAACAGGACTGTTCGGTCACCAACCAACAGCTTGCCGAACGCGTCGGCTTGTCGCCACCGGCCTGCCTGAAACGGGTGCGCAAGCTAAAGCAAAGCGGGTTGATCAAGCAGCAAGTCGCTTTGCTGGACCAGGAGCAGCTGGGTGCCTGTCTCCATATGGTGGTGGAAGTAGAGATGGAGCGTGATCGTTATGATCTCTATCAGCAATTTGCTAAACGGGTCAACGCGGCCGAAGAGGTTAAGCAGTGCTATCAGGTGACGGGGGAAGTAGATTTTGTCTTGATCGTGGTGGTGGCGGACATGGTGGCTTATGAAGCGTTTTGCCGACAGGTTCTTTACGCGGAAGCCAATATGAAAAACTTCCGTACGCTGATCTCGATGAAGCGGGTAAAGTTCGATACATCCGCCGTGCTACCGGCCAGCGACTAGCGCCCTGTTGCCAGAACGCGTCGCCTGATTCCCTGGTTGAGGGTTACTGTGCCAGGGTTCTCGGGCTTTCCTTCAAAAAGGCAAAGCACAGCCCGGCCGCGAGTCCGCACAGACATTGGGTCATAAAGCCTGACCAACCTCGAGCACCGGCAATCAATGTGATCTCCAGAATAGGGTGCATCAGCAATAGCATGGCGGCAAATGCGACCGCTCCGGCTAAGGGGTACAGCACTCGTGGGGACAGGGAGAACTTGCGTAGCAGCCAGGCGGTCAGGGCAAAGGCGATGGCCAGGCCGATGGTGATAATGACGCCGTAGGTGGGCAGTAAGCCCAGTAAGTCATCCAGTGTGGCCCGGGCTCTTACCTCGGCGGGTACCGAGACGCCGAGACTTGCCAGCTCATTGAGTACTAACTGGGTATGGCTGAAGCAGGCCAGGACAATGGCGCTGAGACAGGAGATCACAAAGGCGATGATAAGGCGGGTACGGGAAGACACTCAAAGACTCCGTCAAAATGGATAGCTCATTCAGCCACAGCCATTGCTTGATGCCAAGTCCCAGCGCTCACTTGGCTTCTTTGCCATCCAGCTGGCAAAACGCTAGTCGATGTTTGGGGGCTCTGGCATTATGATTGTTTACTATGGACTCTATCTATTGTGTCGACGGGAGATAACGATGCCTGCACTAACGCCGATTTTTCATCGCTTGGGCCGAATTTTTGCACCCCTGTTTATTGTGCTACCGGGGCTCGCCGTCGCCGCTGACAAGGTCGGTTATGAACTACAGGTCGTGGCCGATGGTCTGAATCATCCCTGGTCCCTGTCGTTTTTGCCCGGCGGCAGCATGCTGGTCACCGAGCGTCCCGGTCAGCTGCAATTGATCAGCGCCGAAGGCCAGGTTAGCCCGGTGAGCGGTGTACCCGAGGTGTTCCATCGTAGCCAGGGCGGGTTATTTGAAGCGGTGCCTCACCCGGACTACGCGATTAACAAGCTGGTTTACCTGACCTATGCCTGGGGCGATGGCAGTGCCAACGCTACTCGGCTGGCCCGTGCTCGTCTCGAGGGTAACGCGCTAAAGGGGCTTGAGGTGCTGTTTACCGTGGCGCCTTTGAAAGATACTCCCGTGCATTACGGTGGCCGCATGGCCTTTATGCCCGATGGCACCCTGTTGCTGACCACTGGTGATGGCTTTGATTATCGGGAGGCGTCGCAGAAGCTCGATAGCTTGCTGGGTAAGGTCGTACGCCTCAACGATGATGGCTCGATTCCGGCGGATAACCCCTTTGTCGGGCAAGCCGGTGCACGGCCCGAGATATACAGCTATGGTCACCGAAACCCCCAGGGGCTGCTCTACGACGAAGACTCGGGTACCGTCTACTTGCATGAACACGGACCCAAGGGGGGCGATGAGATCAATATCATCGAGCCGGGTAATAACTATGGCTGGCCAGTGATTACCTACGGCCGGGATTACTCCGGAGCCTCTATCTCGCCCTACACCGAATACGAAGGTATGGAACAACCGCTGCTGCACTGGACACCCTCTATTGCACCATCAGGTATGGCCCTGTACCGAGGTAAGGATTTTCCCCAGTGGCAAGGCAATCTGTTGGCGGGAGCCCTGGCAGCACGTCAGGTACGAAGCGTAGAGCTTGATCAGGGGCAGGTAGTTGATCAACAGGTGCTGTTTGATGAGCTGGGGGAGCGGGTTCGGGATGTGCGAACCAGCCCCGAGGGTGACCTGTATTTACTGATCGACAGCAATAACGGGGCTCTGTATCGAGTCGTACCCAAGTAACCGGTATCGAGTAGCACCCAAATAACTGGTATTGGATTGTCTCCAAAGAATCGAACCGGTTGATTTCTCTTTAACTCATAAGCGCTGACTCGGGTCGGCGCCGGTATATCGATCGCTATGTCTCAACCTCGTCGTCCCGCGCGTGCTGCCCGTCGATCCGGCAATAAGGCCAGTCGACGCCCTGGCGGACTGCACCCAAGGAATCTTCATCAGGGGCGTTATGATCTGGAACGTCTCTGTCGCCGTAGCCCGTCCTTATCGCGCTTTTTAATCACCAGCCCCCGGGGTGAGGCGACCATCAACTTTGCCGATGCTGACGCGGTTTTCGCTTTGAACCAGACGCTATTGGCAGAGTATTACCAGGTCGACCATTGGCAGTTGCCTGAGGGGTATCTCTGTCCACCGATTCCGGGACGAGCAGATCTTATTCACTATGCGGCGGATCTGTTGGCCCGAATCAATGATGGTAAGACGCTGACCGGCAGTCAGGTCAGGGTGTTGGATATTGGCACGGGGGCCAATTGCATCTACCCGATTATTGGTGCCCGTAGTTATGGCTGGCATTTTGTGGGCACGGATATCGATCCGGTGTCGATTGCCGCTGCCAAAACGATTGTAGAGGCTAATGCTTGCCTGAAAGGGCGCATCAAGCTGATTCAGCAGCAACCGGGATCCATCTTTGGCGGGCTCGCTGGCGAACGGTTTCATCTGAGCCTGTGCAATCCGCCGTTTTACGCTTCAGAAACCGAGGCTAGAACGGCCAACCTGCGCAAACGGGAGAACCTGTCTCGAAGTAAAGGTGGTGCTGTACGCCAATCTGATATGCCAGAACGCAACTTTGCCGGGCAGCGTGCAGAGCTCTGGTGCCCCGGTGGTGAGCGGCAGTTTTTGCAGCAAATGATCGACGAAAGTCAGGGGCTCGCCAGCCAGGTGTGCTGGTTCACCAGTCTGGTTTCCAACGGGGATAATATAGCGGCGTTAAAAAAACGTCTCAAAATGCGTCAAGCCGTTCAGGTTGAAGTGATTCCGATGGCCCAGGGGCAGAAAGTCAGTCGTATTCTGGCCTGGAGCTTTTTGTCGGCCGAGCAGCAGTTGAGGTGGCGACCCCTGGAAGGGTAGCGAGTCGCGTTGATCCGGGTTGCTGCCGGGACTCAGGCCCTGAAACCTGTTACATTTTGCGTCTTCAGTCATCCTCATGGACGGAATTTTTTCCTGTTATGGACAGCCTTTTTGCCGACCGCATCAATGATGTGCCCCGCTCCTTTATTCGTGAAATCCTTAAGGTGGCCCTCGACCCCTCGGTGATCTCCTTTGCCGGCGGCTTGCCCAACCGCGAGTTTTTTCCCGCCGAAGAGCTGCAACAGGCGACGGAGCAGGTGTTTGCCCTGCAGGGACGGGATCTGTTTCAGTACAGTAGTTCGGAAGGGTTTCTTCCCTTGCGGGAATGGATTGCCAAGCGTTATCGCGATACCCAGGGGCTGGATATTTCGGCCGACTCGATCCTGATCACCAGTGGTTCGCAGCAGGGGCTGGATCTGCTGGGGAAGGTGTTACTCAACGAAGGGGATGGCTTGTTGATGGAGGCGCCGGGTTATCTGGGTGCTATTCAGGCGTTTTCCATTTATCGCCCCGAGTTTCTGAATGTGGCGGTCAATGAGCAGGGCATGGTGCTGGAGGAGCTGGATCGCCAATTACAGGGCACATCGCCCAAGCTGGCCTATACCGTACCGAATTTTCAAAACCCCTCGGGTATCAGCTACAGCGATGCCAATCGTCAGGCGGTGGCTGAACGCCTAAAGGGTAAGAACTGTATCCTGATCGAAGATAACCCATACGGAGACCTTCGGTTCAGCGGCGACCCCGTAGCCTCCTTTTATAATCGCCTGCCTGAACAAACGGTGCTGCTGGGGTCGTTTTCCAAATGTGTGATTCCGGGTTTCCGGCTGGGTTGGATGGTCGCTCCGGAGCCATTGATGCAGAAACTGTTGGTGGCCAAGCAGGCGACCGATTTACACACCAGCCATTTCACCCAATGCATCGTGCATCAATACCTGATGAATCATGATATCGATGCCCACCTGAAAACCATCATTGACGCTTACGGAAGCCAGTGCCGTGCCATGATGGCAGCAATGGATCGTCATTTTCCGGATACAGTGCACTACACCAGGCCCGATGGTGGCATGTTTTTATGGGCAAGCCTGCCCGAATCGTTATCGGCGATGGCGCTGTTTGAGCTGGCGGTTAAGCAGCAGGTGGTTTTTGTCCCTGGCGATCCCTTCTATACCGACCGCAGTAATAGCTCGACCCTTCGTTTGAGTTTCTCCTGTGTCGATGCCGAGACTATTGATGTCGGGATTGAACGGCTTGGCCGAGCTATGGGTGAAATGCTTGCCAAATAACCTACGCACGAGCTCTCTTGAAAGTGTTTTTGGGCGAGTTCATATCTGTGAAAAGAGCGTCAAATAGAATTTTGTGTCGATATATTGAAATATGCGACAAGCATCTACCTGTGACCATCTCCGCTGTTGTTCGAGGGTAGATGTTCTTGGTTATTGGCGCCTTGCATATCGACTGACTGTATTTCTTTTATTCCGCTCAGCTCATCTAGCGATTGAAGGTGTATCGCCGCCGCCAGATCGGCAACGTCGAGGGGTTGAAAGCGGCCTAATCCCGGCAACAAGCAAAGGGCTTTGACTATAGGAAAGCTTAGTCTTTCATTCAGTCGTGGAGGATTACGCCGAGCGTGAAGCATGGAGGGTCGATAGATACACAACCCTGGCAGATTTAAGTTGCGTAATGCAGTTTCCATCTCCCCCTTGGTGCGGCTGTAGTAATTGGGTGAGCGAGCGCTTACACCTAGCGAGCTCACAACATGAAATTGCGCGACCTTATGCCGCTGTACCCAGCGTCCCAGTTCTATTACATAATCCCGATCGACTCGGGCGAAAGCAGCAACAGAGCCGGCTTGCTTCAGAGTTGTGCCCAGGCAACAAAATACTCGGTCGACAGGCGAGTCTTCATCTGAAGAGATCTGGAATTTACTTAAATCATCCAGAGTAAGCAGGTGCTCACATACCTTGGGGCGGCCGGAGAATGAAGTAGTACGGTAATGAAGTATATGAACCTCACTATAACGAGGGTCGTCCAACAAGCGCTGGGTTAACAGCTGGCCGCTGGCGCCTGTAGCGCCGACGATGAGTGCTCGCAGAGTGTTGGGTTGAGTCATGGCTTGGTCCCTAGCGGATATGATCCAGTGGCAGTTCGGTATTATCGATCACGCGTCGCATGACGAAGCTGGAATGGACGCCACTAACCCCTTTAATGCGGGTCAACGTGTTCAGCAGGAACTCCTGATAATGATCCATATCGACGACGATTACCTTGACTAGATAGTCGGCCGATTGGCCCGTGATCAGGCAGCATTCGAGCACCTCGGGGCACTTGTTCAGTGTCGATTCAAAGAGTTCGAATCGATCCGGTGTATGCCGATCCATGCTGACCTGAATATAAGCGGTGAGTTTTAAGCCCAGTTCGGAGCGATCGAGGATGGTGACGTGTTTCTCGATAATGCCGGATTCTTCCAGTTGCTTGACCCGGCGTGAGCAGGGAGAGGGTGATAATCCGATTTTTTCTGCCAGTTCCAGATTGCTGATGCGGCCATTACGTTGCATCTCTTGCAGAATACGACGATCCATTCGGTCCAGTGACATGGGGCTGTCCTCAATTGAAAACTACAGCTTAGCATGCGAAATCCAGTGCTCGAGTAATATATTGCGTATTTATTGCTTAATGGGGATATATATTGCTTTCATGTCGTAGTAATAGGGTGAATAAGCAATCATGTATCCCGCTTCTCGACGTAGAATAACCCCGTGGTAACGCACATGGCCTGTGACACCGAAATCGCCCGGCCTCTTCACAAGAGAGGGGAAAGCGTAAGGGAAGGTGCTTTTATCAGAGCAGTCACAGGGAGCCCGTATCTGGGGTGGACCGGCAGGCCAGATTAACCGCTATTCTTGTTCAAGACGCCCCAGCTGGGGCGTTTTTTCTTTTCGCCTCAGGCTTCTTCTTTGTGTGTCATATTCTCCAGGCTTTGCTATATCGAGGCCGGTTCGGCGCAGACGGGTTGTTTTCGACAACTTGACCGTTCTGAATAGTCTCGAAACGCAGCTACACTGAATGTTTGATATGAATGCCAGGAGCTTGAGGGCTTCTGGATCATTGCCGGCCCTGTTGTTTTGGCCGCATCGTTTACTATAGGGGGGGCGGTATGAGGGATGTTGTCTTGGGATTATGCATCCTTGGGTCTATGGTGCTTGGGTACTTTTTCGCCATGGATGATCATCAGCAGTGGATGCACTGGCCTATCTATATCTCCTTGTTATCGCTGGCAGCCCTGGTCGCGACACCGCTGAAGTGGCGATCATCAAACGATGATTCTGCTGTGCAAACACAGTTTGACTTTGTGAGTCGCTGGACGGACAGGATTCCGGAGCCGGTCAAGAAATCCTTTTCTATCTTTCTCGCTATTGTTTTGGGCGGTGTGCTGGCGGCACTTGCGACCAAGTTGGGGGTTCCGCTGCCGACGGGTGAATAAACGGCGTAGCCTGGCCTGGCGTAACACTGGCTCAGTTGTTCTAAATAAGGGCATATATGCGAAAAGTAACGCGTCGATTCCTGTTGTTTGGCGGATTCTGTCTCTGTGGGCTGGCTATTGTGTCCCTGCTCGATTGGGATGATCAGCTGTTAAACCGCTTCGTAAAGTGGCGCCATTCGGACCACCACTCGACTTTACAGGGACGGTGGCAGTTGCACTCTGCCGTGAAGTCCTTGCCAGCCACGGGGGGAGAGTTATCCGGCCTTACCTGGTCTGAGAAAACACAAACGCTGTTTGCTGTGCGCAATAAACCCGCGGCGATTTTGGAGTTGGACAGGGATGGCCGCTTGTTGCGCACAATCAATGTTGCTGGAGTTTCAGATCCTGAGGCCATTGTGTGGCTTGATGGAGATCGCTTTGCGATCGCCGATGAACGCAACCAAACGCTGTATGCCTTTTCGATTGATCCGGGGGTAACAGCGCTGGATGTCAGCAAGGCCCATCATCTATCCCTTGGGATCGAGCTCAATGGTAATAAGGGTTTTGAGGGGCTGGCTTATGATCGCAACAAGCAGCGACTCTATGTTGCCAAGGAACGTGAGCCTCAGCGATTGTATGTTCTGGGTGGTTATACGGGGACGACAAGGGATCAATTGAATATTCAGCGGCTGGATGACTGGCAAGGTCGCAGTAATTTCTTTATGAGTGACTTCTCTGGGTTGCAGTTTGTAGCTCAAACGGGTCATTTGCTGGTACTTAGTGACGAGTCGTCCCTGTTGGTTGAGCTGAGCGGTTTCGGTGAGTTGATTGCCTTTATGGAACTGGATTCGGGCTTTTTGGGGCTCAGCGAGGCTGTTCCGCAAGCTGAGGGTGTGACTCTGGGTCCCGAGGGAGACCTTTTTATTGTGAGTGAGCCGGATCTTTTTTATCGCTTTACCAAAACGGATCAGGTTCAAACAGGTGATGATGGATAGTTAATGATGTTGACCATTAGAGACGTGTTAATCGCTATACTCGAGCTAGTGCGCATGATGGGAGATGCTGGCGAGAGCCCCAAGCTGTAAAATTCTTTGACTCGGGTACTGTATTGCTATAATCTCGCGCGCAGCTAGAAAGAAAGCCTTTTGTTTACATGCTCCGTTCGTGATTGTTAAGTATTTTCTCGACCTGTAGTTTCTAAGTGTGAGTCTATTTTTTCCGCTACATCCGCCTCTTGAAGGCACACATTTTTATTAAATTGCAGGAGACTATTATGTCTAATACTACAACTGGTACAGTAAAGTGGTTCAACGAATCTAAAGGTTTTGGTTTCATCGAGCAGGAGTCTGGTCCTGACGTTTTTGCTCACTTCAGCGCCATCACCGGTTCTGGCTTCAAAACTTTGGCCGAAGGCCAGCGCGTTGAGTTCACCGTAACTCAAGGCCAGAAAGGTCCTCAAGCTGAGAACATCGTAGCTTTGTAAGCCTTTTGCACGCATCAGCGTGCGAAGATTACAAGATACAAAAAAGGCGAGCCCAAGGGTTCGCCTTTTTTTATGCCTGATTTTCAGGAGTTTGCCTCCCGGGCTGGGCATTATTCGGCGGCTTGCACTCGCTCCGAGATCAGCGAAGCATTTGGCCGGCCTGTCAGAACCCGCAGCGCATCGGTAACCTCTTCCACCAACGCAACATGCTTCTTGTTCAGGTAGTGGTATAAAAGCGTTGTCTGGATGGGCGGAGACAGGGCCTCTATACTGCGCAGGCCGGCTCTTTTCAAGGCCAGTGTGCCGACCGACTCTGGTACCACAGCCACATCGATTCGTTGTTTGTCGAGCATGAGCATGAGTTGTTCCGCGTCATTCACACGAACGACATCGGCATTTAGCAGTCGGCGGTCGATTTCCACGTATCCAGCAACAATACCTACCTTGTAGGGCAGCAAGCTGGCCCAGCCATCCACTTGAAAGCGGTTTTGAGCAGTAACGAAGGCGGCCACGGGGTGGGAGGCAATGGGCACGGGGATTCGGATCAAGCTGGGAAGAAATGACTCCGCGCCCTTTACTCGTAAGGCTTCACCATCGATATCTTCATTGTTCTCGGCGGATAGCAGTGAGCGCTTTGCGGGCATTTCCAGAATTTCGATCTCATAGCCAACCTGGGCATAGGCTTTTGTTAATAAGGGTTTAATGCGGGTAATGCTGCCAAAGTCATTGACGGTCGAAAATCGCAGGACCTCATCGGTTGCCGCCATGTCGGGCCGCTCTTCGGCTGTCGCCGTAACGGAGAAGAGGCACAGCACCAGAGTTGGTAACAGATTGTCCATAATGGTCTCCATCGCACAGAGGCTGATGGAATGAGTCCTTTTTCCTGTGTCTTTTTGCCCGGTTCCTTGAGCATCATGTCCGGTTAGAGGTCGGTTGGGCCTCTTACAGATATGATCCGATTCCCTGCAAAAACTGTGGTCTGAGGCCGTTGTTGTTAAAGGCTGCAGTTTTCCCTAAAGCAGGTTACGGCTAGTTTCTGAACTGGTGTGGAGAATCAATATCCCCTTACTAGGCAGGATTATAGACACTTTTGCATTGCGGGTAAGTGGTCCCTGGTGACCTTTTTTGGGACAAATGTCCCTATCCAGAGAATAAATGAAAGATTTTTAACCCTTTTGCAGTAGCTGGGCGTTTATAGGGGGAAAACACCAAGGAGATAAATATGAACCCCCCGACTTACGGACACATCTTGACTCTAAGCGCTTTGGGAGCGCTATTGGCCCTCCAGGGCTGTGGTAACTCCCAGCAGCCTGCAGACGTTGAATCTTCGGGTACGTCTACCTCGATTCAACATCCCGAGTTGAAACCTCAAGAAGCGGTAAAACGCAAAGAGCAGGATCAGAGTGTTGATTTGATCGACCGGCTTGCCGGCGGGCCAATGGTTCAGTACCAACAAGCCCAGGGTAAGCCTTCGAATGAAAATGCAGCCAGTAAGCGATTACAGCGCTTGAGATCAGCGCCGGCACTATCGGTGATGCAAGAATCTGAAGCGATGTTGATGCCCGGTGATGCGGTGGCGCCAATGTATGGCCAGATCACCGACCGGGAAAACTACCTTGTAATAGAGGCCAATGCCGTAAAACGAGTCAGTGAGCATCCGGTTTCAACCTTCAGCGTCGATGTCGATACGGGCAGTTACAGTAATGTTCGTCGTATGCTCAAGGCGGGTCAGCTACCGCCGTCCAATGCCGTGCGCATCGAAGAGATGTTGAACTATTTTGACTACGCCTATCCTGGTCCTCAATCCACTAACCTGCCCTTTGTGGTCAATACGGAGATGGCACCAGCGCCCTGGGACTCGCAACGGGTTCTGTTGCGGATAGGGCTGCAAGGATATGAGGTGCCCAGTGCCCAGCGTCCGGCGAGCAATCTGGTATTTCTGGTCGATGTTTCCGGGTCGATGCAAAGCCCTGACAAACTGCCGTTACTGAAGCGTTCATTGCAGATGCTGACGCGCCAAATGCGCCCCGAAGATCGAATTTCCCTGGTGGTATACGCCGGAGCATCCGGTGTGGTGCTGAAACCGACACCAGGAAATCGTCAGGCGGAAATCAGTCAAGCGCTGCAGCAGTTGGAAGCCGGGGGCTCTACCAATGGCGGGGCAGGTATCGAGCTGGCCTACCTGATGGCTCAGCAAGCCTTTATCGAGGGCGGTATCAACCGGGTCGTATTGGCAACCGATGGTGATTTTAATGTCGGAACTGTCAATCAGGATACACTGAAAAACCTGATCGAACGACGTCGACAATCCGGAATCAGCCTGACCACGCTGGGTTTTGGCCAAGGTAATTACAACGATGCCCTGATGGAACAACTGGCTGATGTTGGCAATGGCAATCATGCCTACATCGATACTCTCAATGAGGCGCGTAAAGTGTTGGTCGATGAGCTGGGCTCAACCCTGCAAACCATTGCCAGTGACGTTAAAATCCAGATCGAGTTCAATCCGGCCAAGGTGTCTGAGTACCGCTTGATTGGGTATGAAAATCGGCTACTGGCCCGGGAAGATTTTACCAACGATAAAGTCGATGCCGGCGACATCGGAGCAGGACACAATGTTACGGCGCTCTATGAATTGACCCTGCAGGGCGGCAGAGCGGAGCGAATCGAACCTTTGCGTTACGGCACCATGTCCGAAAAACGCGCGTTACCTGACAGTCAGGAGCTCGCATTTTTGCGCCTGCGTTATAAGTTGCCTGGTCAGAGCCAGAGTCGTTTGCTGGAGCAACCTTTGAATACCAGTGCACTGCATAATAACCTGGAGGACAGCAGCGAGAGTTTGCGTTTTGCGGCGGCGGTTGCGGGTTTCGGGCAACTGTTACGCGGAGGCCATTATACCAATCAGTTTGATTATGAGGGTGTTGCGCAGTTGGCTGCCGGCGCTCGTGGTCAGGACCTGTACGGTTATCGAGGAGAGTTTTTGCAGTTGGTACACAGCGCTCGTGAGCTGTCTCGAATGTCACAGCAGTCTCAATCTTCCCAGCCATCTCAGGACGAGCATCTGGATCCTCTGGTAGAGCGACCCGGCAAAGGCAAGAGCCGACTATTGCAGGTCATGCCCCAGCCTCTATCAGTAGTGCAGTAACTGGCGTTGTGATCGGGCATATTTCAACAGGGGTGGGTGATACTCATCTCTGTTATTTTGCTGACTGGCGTCTTAAGCTATGACCATGCGAACCCTCGAACAACTGGATGATCACGACCTGATGCTGCGTTTTGGTGAAGGCGAGGCAGAGGCCTTTGAGTTACTCTACCAACGCCACCGTCGAGGTCTCTATTGTTATTTCTTGCGTCAATGCTCTCAACCCATGCTTGCGGAAGATCTTTATCAGGATGTGTGGGGGCGTGTTATTGCTGCCGCCAGTCAGTATCGTCCCGAGGCGCGCTTTGATACCTGGTTATACCGTATCGCCCATAATCGGCTGGTTGACCATTATCGACGTCCGGCCATGGTCTCGGTCGGTGTGGAACATGAGGCCATTGCACCGGATTGCGGCCCTCATGATATGGCGGAGCAACAACAACAGGCACAGTTGTTACGACATTGTTTGCAGCAGTTACCTTCTCCCCAGCTGGAAGCCTTTATGTTGAAGGAGGAGGTGGGGTTCAATGCGCCTATGGTGGCGGAAGTCGTGGGTGCTTCGGTCGAGGCGACCAAAAGCCGATTGCGTTATGCTTATCAAAAATTACGAGACTGTGTCACTAATAAGTGGCAGGAGGTGAGTCGTGAACGAGCCTGAATCTCCTACAGATGAGCAGTTTGTACGGTCTCTGTACCACAGTCTGGAAGCAGAGGAACCGAGCGCTAAACTGGATGAGAAAATCCTCAATACCGCGCGCTTGGATGCAAAAAAACGTCGGTCCGACACCTCTCTGGCAAAATGGCACCGCTGGCAATGGCCGACTTCGGTGGCGGCGACCCTGGTCCTGGGAAGTTTGATTTATCTGTACCAAATGCCGGCCTCCCCCCCAGAGTTTCTGTTGGATGATGCCCCTCTGGATTCGTCTTCGAGTGTTCCGGCCAAGCCCGGTTCTGCTTCCGGGATAGGGTTGCAGCAGAAGGTGATGCCTTCGGATGCTATCTCTTCGCAGGGTGACACTTCAGCCGTGCCACGACAGCAATCGAACGCCGCCAAACGCCTTGATGATACCGGTCCGCCGCAAAGCATTGGCTTTGAAAGTCGTGAGAAAAGCGCTCAAAGGGCAGAATCTGTATCCGAAGCGGCTGCAATGGAGAGCGATTTATCCACCCGTTCAGCACCCGAAAGCATTACAGCTTACCCTGCGAGGCAACCCGCCTTGTCGCTCGAGGAAAAGCCGAATCGATCAGCGGGTAAAGCGGCCGTTGAAACCGATCTAGGCGACAAAGAGGAGTTGGAGCTACCATCCCCCCAGCAATGGCTAGACTCAATTCAGCATCTGCTCGACAGCGGGGAGACAGAAGAAGCGCAGCGAATGTTTAGTGAATTTCGAGTTCATTATCCCGATTTTCCTGTCGGCCAGGCGTTGCAAGAAGCTCTGGAATAAGCCGGCGCCTTGTTCAAGCAGCCGCAATGTCCCCGCCCGTCTATTATGGGTTAAGGCCAGAGTGCTGCAGAGTGAAGAGGAATATGAATCAATCCAACCAAAACAAGGTCCATGGTGCCTGGCTCATTCAGCCGACATCGGAAAGAGTGCTCCTGGTGTGGGTTTCCGGACGCTGGAACCGAGAAGCCGTGAAGCAGTATGGTCAAGATTTAGCTAGGCTGTTACCGCCTCGGTATATTGAGCAGACTTGGGGGGCGATAGTGTTTGCTAATAATTGGGGGATGGCAACCCGCGATTCGGAACCTGAAATTATCAAGCTTCGAAGCTGGGCCATTGATCATGGACAAAGAGGCACAGTCTATCTGTTTGACCGATTGTTCCCCCGCCTGCAGATTGAATCGGTAATGAGTTCCAATCAGGCTGGCAATATTCCTCTGGTTTTTAAAAGCAATGTTGACGATGCCATTCTTTGGCTGGAAGACAAGGGCTTTAGCGTCCCGCGAGAGGAGGTGGAAAATTTTTTTGCAGCGCTTCCTGTTGATGAATCAGAGGATTAACCCGGGTTAATGCGACTTGCACTTCATCTGGGCATGCTGGGCACTTGATCTGAAGATAATCATAAACCGGGACCTTATGTTACAGATTCGTTGGTTGGGCTATGGACTGCTTACGCTGCTGTTGCTACTGGCGCTGGCTCTATTGTTACTGTTTATCTGGCCTCGACCCAGCTTTGATATGGCGCCGGCACGGGACTTCGGCTGGCGCCTGCCGACACTGGACCAGGCCAACTACGATTACCGCGTACGGGACGATGGTCGGCTCGAAATCCGTTTGCAGCATCCGGTGCTGGAGGGCGTTTCTCCGGCCATGTTGAGCTGGTGGTATCAGCAGCTTCCTATAGGTCGAGCCGACTGGAACGGCGAGAAATACAGCTATTACCATCTGTTTCATCCCAGCGAGCACGGGGTGATTCGCCTGCTGGAGCCGGCTGCTGATGGTTCTGAGGGTATAGGCGTTGGTGCCCTGGTCTACCGCCAGGAGCGTTTTGGCCCATTTTTCAGTAAAGGCAGTGGACGAATTCTGAGCTTCAATCAGCAGGGTATGTTGGTTGCGCCCTCCATGGGGCCCCTGACATTCGGACGGATCGAACATCGTTTTGTGGCAGAAAACGGAGGCACCAGCTACAGCGTTCACGCACTGTTGGGCTCGGAAGTACCGATCATCGGGCCGATTATTAACCGTTACATCGCCAGCAAACGCTTTCCTCCCCCGGTCTTGCAGCAATGGTTACGGCATCAAGTAGAAGAGGTGGGTACCTTGCCCTATTTTTTGCCCGAGCTCTATCGGCGCGCCCATCCGGTTTTGGAACAAAAAGGTGTTTTAGATTCCGAATCGGCCTGAATTTATTGGCTGATCCACCGCTCAGCAAACGAAGCGGTCACTCCTCAGTTGGCCTGCGCCAACAGGCGATCGAGAGTATTGGCAAAGCGTTGCCGATCCTGCTGGCTAAACTTGGCTGGACCACCGAGCTGTTCACCGCTGCTGCGCAATTCTTCCATAAGATTACGCATGGCCAAACGCTGGCGAATGGTTTCCGGGGTATAGAGTTCTCCTCGGGGGTTAATCGCCAGGGCTTTCTTTTCTACCACTTCCGCCGCCAGAGGAATATCGGCAGTGACCACCAGATCACCGGCGCTGAGTTGTTGCACGATATGGTTATCGGCGACATCGAATCCTGCCGGCACCTGTACCGACTGAATCAGGTTACCCGCCGGCGTGGCCAGAGGCTGGTTGGCGACCAGAGTCAGTGATGTCTCGGTGCGCTGTGCGGCACGAAACAGGATATCTTTGATCACCTTGGGGCAGGCGTCGGCATCGACCCAGATCTGCATGGTTTCTCCTTATGTGAGCCGGATCGATTCTGTCATAAAACGCATGCATCCAACATCGGCAAATGAGTTTATTAATCCAGGATACCGTTTCGCTACGGACTCATCAGAGCCTTTTGCAACAAATCAACGGCGTTGTCGAGGGTTGCTTCGTCGTACCCGGCAAAGCCGATCATCAGGCCGTTCATACCCTGTTTGGTTGCATAATGCGGTGACAGGGACCTGACTCCCAGACCCAGGTTTTGCGCATCTTTAGCCAGTTTTTTATCGCTGAGGTTGGGGCACAGATAGACCGAATGCATGCCACCGTCTTCGTGTAATAGCTGGAGCCTGTCCGATAGCGGAAGCATCTGTTGGTGCAGGTGTTGTTGACGTTGTCGGTAGAGTTTGCGCATGCGACGCAGGTGACTGGCAAAGTAGCCGCGCTGCATAAACTCCGCCAGGGCGGCCTGGCTGGTGACGGATGTGCCGCCGTCCAGATGACGCCGCGCCTTGCTAAAGGGAGTGACCAAAGGCGGCGGGACGACCAGATAACCGAGGCGAATACCGGGGAACATAATGCGACTGAAGGTGCCGCTGTAGATCACCTTGTCGTGGTTATCCAGCCCTTGCAGAGCCATCAAGGGCGATCCGCGAAAACGAAATTCGCTGTCGTAATCATCTTCGATGATCCAGCTGTTGTGGGTCTTGGCCCAGTCGAGCAGTTGCAAGCGTCTTTCCAGGCTTAATGTAAAACCGAGCGGATAGTTTCGTGATGGCGTAATAATGGCCATGGCCGCTTCGGTCGAATCCGGTAGCTGAAAGCCGGATGCATCCACCGGACACGCCATTGCTCGAGCGTTCACAGTATCTAGCATCGCACTGATACCCGTAAAACCCGGATCTTCCACCAGAACGGGTTGTCCGGGATCAAGCAACAGGGCAGCGGCGCATTGCAGGGCTTGTTGCGAGCCTGAAAATACCAGTACCTGTTCAGGTTCGCAGCGTATGCCTCGGCTCTGGCGCAGGTAGTCGCACAGGTGGGTCTGGAGTTCGGGTAAACCGACCACGGGAGTCGAATGATGTTTTCCTGCGAGCGCGCAGCAGCGCCGCCAGCGTTGCCAGGGAAAGGCATCGAGTGCTGGCCTTCCAGGGGTTAGTGGTCGATCCCAGCCCAGTGTGCTGCTTGGTGCGTGGTTTATTAATCGTTGCCCCAAAGAGGAGAGGGTCGGTGCTGGTTTGGCAGTGGAGGCGAATTCCTGCTGGGCGCCTTGCAGGGGGTGGTCCGGCAAATTCTGTTCAACCCAGGTTCCGGCGCCGTGGCGTGAATGGATATAGCCCTCGGCTTGTAGCAGTTCCAGAGCGTTTTTCACTGTATTGCGAGAGAGTTGCAGTTGCTGGCTGAGGGCTCGACTGGAAGGCAGACGCTCTCCCGGGTGCAGTTGTCCGCGCAGAATGGCATCACGCAGTTGTCGATAGAGTTGTCGATAACGGGGAGTAGGGTCCTGCTCGAAAACCTGTATGCCAGCCAGAGGTTGCATTAAGTGGGCCTGCTTATTTTGCGTAAGTGGATCTTTGTTTGGACCCATTTTGTCCGTACATTGCCGGTATCGCAAATCGACCGTCCCGAGAGGATGGTTAAGAGCAATTCCAGGAGGATAAAAATGGCAACGATTGCAATGACAGAGCGTACCAGGGTGCGGCGGGGACCGAAGCGGGCCGAGTATTCAAGGGATACTATCAACCAGATTCTCGATGAGGCCCTGGTGTGCCATCTTGCCGCTAATCGAGACTCTGTGCCCATGGTGCAACCGACTTTGCACTGGCGAATGGGGGACCAGCTCTATGTTCACGGCTCATCGAAAAATGGTCTGTTCAAAGCGCTTTTGCAGGGGCAGACCGGTTGCGTTACGGTCACTTTGCTCGATGGTCTGGTGTATGCCCGGTCCGAATTTAGCCATTCGGTTAACTACCGTTCGGTGATGTTGTATGGCAAAGCCCGTTTGGTCAGTGAGGATGCGGAGAAGCAGGCCGCATTGCGGCAATTGATGGTGCGTTTCCGGGAAGGTCGAGTGACCGGACAGGCGCGCTCGCCCAATGAAGCCGAGCTCAAGGCTACCTCGGTGCTGGCGTTTGATATTGATGAGGCTTCGGCCAAGGTGCGGGCTACCGGCCCTTCCTGTAATCCCGAAGATCTGGCCTGGCCGGTCTGGACCGGGGTAATTCCCGTATCAACGGTGTTAGGGACGCCGGTGCCCTGGGATGACGAGAGGCAGGCGTTTCAACAACCGTAGGCGCGCATAAAGGTATCGACGCAGTTTTGCACGTAGTGTTGAGTTTCTTCCTCTGGCCGGGGCTCGACATTGAGCTCCAGTCGCAGGCGCGATTCACCATGAATCATCATTAAAAACTGGACGGCGGCGAAGCGGGGCTGCTCGATATTGAGCAGTCCTTGTTGGTGAAACTGCAGCAGCAGAAACTCGACCTGATCAAACATATTGCCCGGGCCTTCGGCAAAAAAGAGTCGGGAGAGTTGGGGGTGTGTTTCGGCCTGGGCAACGCAGGTACGAAAAACGTGCACAGCTTCCTGGGTTTGCAACAGTTCGGAGAACCGAAAGGCCAGAGTGGTGAGGGCGCTACGGGGGTCTTTGAGCTTCTTGAACGCTTCGGCATCCAGTTGATGACTGGTGCATTTGCTGCGAATGGAGGCGCTGAACAGCTCTTCCTTGCCGCCGGCGAAATGACTGTAGACCGTCTGCTTGGAAACGTTAGCACGCTGGGCGATCTGATCCATGCTGGTATTTTCAAAGCCCTGCTCGATAAACAGGCAAATAGCGGAGTCGAGGATGCTATCCCGTTTTTCTTCGCTCTTACTGCGGTTTCTCACCATAGAACCTATCTCAACTTATTTAACAGTACGATGACTATAGAACTAATCGGTTTAAATCAAACTAGACAGTCCAGTCTACTCTAATTAAAATAGACTCATCAGTCCAGTATTAGACTATGAAAGGATCTCAACATGCCTGCTTTCGCAGCTTTTCCCGCCCCGATGCTTCTGGGTGTCCTCTGTTCCCTTCTTCTATTATCCGGTTGCAGCGACAGCAACAGCGCTGACACCGAGCAACCCTATACCCATTTAGCCCAGGGTGAGCATCTGGTTCAACAGGCAGGCTACGAAGCGGAACGTCGCTTTATTGGCAGTGTTCAGGTTAAGGAGCAAGCCGAGTTGGGCTTTGAGTTGGCCGGTAAGGTCGCTGAAATTTTTGTCGACGAGGGTGAAGCTGTGACCGCCGGTGATCCTCTGGTGCGCCTCGATACTCGACTGTTGGATACCGAACAGCGTCAGTTGGAAGCCCAGCAGGAAGAGCTGGTGGCCGAGCTCAAGCTGGTGGACTCGAATCTCAAGCGTATTCGATCCCTGAACAGCAGTGGTTTTGCTTCCCAGCAGAGTCTCGACGAGCTTGAAAGCCGGCGGGAAGCCTTGCTGGCCAAGCAGTCTCGCACCAAGGCCGAGCTTAGCGCGGTGCATTTGCGTCTGGAAAAATCCTTGTTGCGTGCCCCCTTCGATGCGGTGGTTGATGAGCGTCTGACCTCGCCGGGCAGTGTGGTAGCGGCTGGAACGCCGGCACTGTCACTGCTTTTACGCGGCAGCGCCGAGGTCAAGGTGGGGGTTCCTGTTCGACTGTTAAAGCAATTACGGCCGCAGATGCCAATTAATGTGGGTGGCGAGCTGTTTGAGGCCAGCCTGATTACTCGAGGCCATAACGTGGACCCGGTAACCCGAACCGTTCAGTTGCGCCTGCAATTGCCCGTCGAGGCGACGGTAGTCAATGGCCAGATGGCTCAGCTGCTGGTAGAAGAGCATGTCGAGGAGCCCGGTTTCTGGGTGCCCCTGACTGCCCTGACCGATGGCATTCGAGGGCTCTGGAATGTGTTCGTAATGAAACCTCTGGAGGACGGTAGCCATTATCAGCTGGTGGCCAGAGATGTGCGCATTCTTTATGCGGATCGAGAACGGGCGTTTATCAGTGGCAGTCTGGCGGATAATGAGCTGTTGCTGAGCACCGGGCTGCATCGCCTGGTACCCGGGCAGCAGGTGCGCCTGGCGGCGAATGATACGGCTCAGGAGAAGTAGTCATGATTCGCAGCTTTGTTACCAATGGCCGCCTGGTTTCGCTGGTCATTGCGATTCTGGTGGTCGCTGGTCTGGGGGCACTGAGCGCCTTGCCGAGAACAGAAGACCCTAGAATCATTAGTCGTTATGCGACAGTGATTACTAACTTCCCGGGAGCCAGCGCGGAACGTGTCGAGGCTCTGGTGACCGAGCCGATCGAGAACCGGTTGCGCAAGCTGTCGGAAATCAAACTGATCACATCGACCAGTCGTCCGGGTATTTCCCTGGTCAAGATTGAACTCAAGGCGGAGATTGTAGACCCTGACCCGGTCTGGTCCAAGGCTCGGGATTTGCTGGGGGAAGTGGAGTTGACTCTACCTCAGGGAGTGGGCAGTCCCTCTCTGGACGACGACAAGGGGTACGCCTTTACCCGAATTATTGCGCTGAACTGGGTCGGTCCAGGTGAGCTGGATCTGGCGACGTTGGGCCGTTATGGCAAAGAGCTGCAAAGCCGTATGCGCGCCATGCCGGGCACCGATTACGTTGAGATCTATGGCGCACCGGAGGAAGAAATTCTGGTCGAGGTGGACCAGCATCTGGCCAGCGCCATGCAGCTGTCTCCCCAGGATATCTCCAACCGAATCGCCGCCGCCGATGCCAAGGTCACGGCCGGCCGACTGGTGAACGATAACAACCAGCTTCAGGTTGAATTGATGGGTGCATTGGATTCGCTGGAACGAATCCGCGATATTCCCCTGCGTACCGATGCCCAGGGCTTTGTTTATCGGGTCGGGGATCTGGCCCATGTTGAACGGGCCGTGCAGTGGCCACTGGAAGAACTCTCCCTGGTCGATGGCAAGAGTTCCGTCGTGGTCGCTGTGCGCATGGGACCGAGCCAGCGTGTCGATCGCTGGAGTGAACGACTGGACCGGGAACAAGCACGTTTCGCCAGCCTGTTGCCAAGCAATGTTGAGCTTGAAATCCTGTTTGACCAGAGCGGCTATACCAACGACCGTCTCGGCACCCTGGCGAGTAATGTCTTGATCGGTTTTGTCATTATCTCCGTGGTATTGCTGATCACCCTGGGCTGGCGTTCGGCGATGATTGTCGCCAGTTCGCTACCATTGACCGTGCTTTTTACCCTGGCGTGCATGAATTATTACGGCTTGCCGATTCACCAGATGTCGGTCACCGGTTTGGTGGTGGCGTTGGGAATCATGGTCGATAACGCGATCGTGATGGCCGATAGTATCCAGTTCCTGCGTCAAAAGGGGCGCTCGGCTATCGAGGCTGTTATGGAGTCGGTACATCACCTCTGGTTGCCGTTATTGGGTTCAACCTTGACGACGATCCTGGCCTTTATGCCGATTGTTTTGATGCCGGGCTCGGCCGGCGAGTTCGTCGGTGGTATTGCCCTCAGTGTGATCTTCTCCCTGATCGGCTCTTATCTGATCTCTCACACCTTGGTGGCCGGTTTGGCCGGGCGTTTTCTGCCGCCCGGAGCTCCCGAAGACCATCATTGGTATAACCGGGGGTTGACGTTGCCCTGGCTATCAAATGGTTTTCATCGTGCCTTGGAAGCTGCATTAGAGCGACCCTGGACTACCCTGCTGATTGTCTCGCTGGTGCCCCTGGCAGGCTTTAAAGCGGCTGGCGAATTGACCGAGCAATTTTTCCCGGCTTCCGACCGGGATATGTTCCAGATCGAACTCTTTATGCCGGCCCAAACCAGCCTGACCGCCACCCATCGAATGACCGAGCGGATCAGCCAGCGCTTGCATGCCGAGGAGGAGATCGAAAGCGTGCAGTGGTTTGTGGGGAATAACGCCCCGAGTTTCTACTACAACCTGATTCCTTCGCAGCAGGGCGCGCAGAACTACGCGCAGGCGATGGTCAAGGCGGTCGATTTCAAAGCCGCCAATCGCCTGATCCCCGAGCTGCAGTTGATACTCGATGATGAGTTGCCCTCCGCCCAGATTCTGGTGCGCAAGCTGGAACAAGGCCCTCCCTTCGATGCGCCGGTCGAGGTACGTATTTTTGGTCCCAGCCTCAATACTCTGAAACAGCTGGGTGATCGGGCACGGCAAATTCTGTCGGAAACCGAATCGGTAATTCATACCCGTGCCAGCCTGCAACCCGGCACGCCCAAGGTCTGGCTGACCGTTAATGAAGAAGCCAGCTTGCAGGGTGGCATGACCTTGACGGCGATTGCCGGGCAGTTGCGCAACTCGCTGGAAGGCAGTGTGCAAGGCTCGATTCTGGAATCCACCGAGTCGATCCCTGTGCGGGTGCGGGTGGCCAGCGAGCTGCGTCGTCAGCCCGGGCAGTTGGGTGATATCAGTATCACTCCGAATCAGGGCGACAGCGTGCCCCTGTCGGCGTTGACCGATGTCAGTATTGAGCCCAGCCGCGGTGCGATACGACGACGCGACGGCGAGCGGGTGAATACCATTGCGGGCTATATTCGAGCCGGAGTCTTACCGGCGACCGTATTGGAAGCCTATCAGGAGCGGCTCGCGGAAGAGGGCTTCGAGCTGCCCACTGGCTATCGCCTGGAAGTGGGTGGTGAATCGGCTGAGCGGGATGAAGCCGTGGGCAACCTGCTGGTGGATATTGGCGTTATCCTGACTCTGCTGGTAACGGTATTGGTGCTCTCGTTTAACAGCTTCCGTTTGAGTGTGTTGATTTTGGTGACGGCCGTGCAGGCAGCAGGCCTGGGTTTACTCAGTCTGTACCTGTTCGATTATGCCTTTGGTTTTAATGTCATCATCGGGCTATTGGGTCTGATGGGGCTGGCGATTAACGCCTCGATCGTTATCCTGGCTGAATTACGGGCCGACCCGGAAGCGGTCCAGGGCAACCCGAAAGCGATCGTCGGGGCGGTGGAAGTCTGTACGCGGCACATCACCTCAACCACGATCACGACGCTGGGAGGCTTTATGCCGTTGATGCTTGAAGGGGGTGGTTTCTGGCCTCCCTTCGCTGTTGCGGTCGCGGGCGGTACGTTGTTGACCACTCTGTTGTCGTTCTTCTTTGTGCCGGCGGCGTTTCTTTTGATGAGTCGCTACCGTGCCTTCGAGGCGACTGAGCAACCTCAGCCAGAGGCTGTCACCGAAAACGCCTGAGGGTAAAAATCTGCAGCCGAATGGACGACTGGATTCGGCTTCAGTGCTACCCTCAACTAATATCAGGTTTACCTTCAAGCAGGCTGTTTTACAGATTTTTTTTATGAATTCCAGCAAAGCCCATGGCCAATACAGGCTCAACGTAGTGGATCAGGTGATCCATATTAAGTACACGGGATCTTTTAACGAAGAGGGCTTCAACGCATTTCGGGATGGGGTTCGGGATCGCCTGTATCAGCATAATCTGGGTCAAAAAGCCTGGGGCACCATTGATGATATCAGCGACTGGAAACTGTCGGTGCCCGAAACCGCGGGGCCGATACGCAGCTCGGTTATCGATTCCGTTCGGGTTAACCGTCGTTATATTGCGCTGGTCGATAGCAAGCAAGGTTTAGCGAGAGAACTTTTCCTGTCCTACATACGCGACATCGATGGCCTGGAGTGTCGCGTTTTTACTGATGAGGCCGACGCCTGGGATTGGTATCGTGAACTGGGTCTGGTTGAACGCGAGCCCGAACAGGCCTCAGCGCCAGGCGCGTCTACTGCAAATCAATAACTTCCGTCTCTAGTCTGGCCACCTGGCACTACCCTCTGGGGTTTGTGCCGGGTAGCTATTGGCTTTCCCCTGCCTGTCTATCCATAATGGAGGAAACTCCAATATTTCGACCGGGGAGGTGATGAATGAATTTGGGCGCTTCTGCACAGATGACCAGTACCCTGAGTAAAGGGGATACCCTGGAGAAGTTGTTTCGGGACTGTGCCGACTATCGGGTCTCGACGCTACCGGTGGTGGATCAACAAGGCATTATCTGTGGGGCTGTCAGTCTTCACGATCTGCTGGCGGAAATGATGTTGCCGGACTACCTCGCCAAGGCGGCTCATGTCCTGGGGGATGAAGCCGCAATGTTGCATGCCATAGAACCCGATATGGACGAGTGGTGCAGCAAGCTGATCGATGATTACATCACCGACAAGTTCTATCTGGTAACGCCAGAGTCTTCATTAACCAAGGGCCTGGCCTTGATGACAGGTAAGGGCACCAGTTGCCTTTTCGTGGTCGAGAATGATACCTATCGTGGCATTGTCACTCGTATCACTATCGTCCAACGGCTGCTCGATAAACTCTAACAAAAGCCGTTGCACGAACAACAAAACTCATTAGAAGCATAGAACAATAAGATCACAGGGAGTTGGGGGATATGGAAAGCGAAGCCGGTTTCACAACCGCCATGGGTGTCGCATTGGCGACTATGGTGCTGGCCTATATTGTTATTTTTACCGAGCTGATTCATCGCTCCAGTGCAGCACTGGCCGGTGGCATCCTGATGATTGGCGTGGGCACCTGGATGGGGTTTTATTCGCAAACCGCAGCGGTGCAAGCGATCGATGCCAATACCATGTTTCTGTTGATCAGCATGATGATGATGGTGGTCATGCTGCGTCCAACGGGGGGCTTTGAATACCTGGCGATAAAAATTGCCAAGGCCTCCGGCAGTGATCCCCGTCGTTTGCTGGTGTTTCTCTGTATTGCGGTCAGTGTCATCAGTATGTTCCTGGATAATGTCACCACGGTGCTGATCTTTGCACCGCTGACCGTGCTGATCACCCGTTTGCTGAACATTAACCCGCTACCTTTTTTAATGGCCGAGGCCATGTTGTCGAACATCGGTGGTGCTTCCACTCTGGTGGGTGACCCGCCCAACATCATGATCGGTAGTGCGGGCAATATCGATTTCATGACCTTTATACTGAATATGGGCCCGATCATTTGCGTGGTCTGGTTTTGCACCATTGGCCTGACGTTGTTCCTGTTTCGTGAATACCTCAATCAACCCATTACCGTTGAGCTGGATCTGGATGAGAGTAAAGCGATCAAGGATCCAGTGGCGCTGAAGAAAACCCTGTTTGCCCTGTCCATTACCATTATCCTGTTTTTTGTGCATCACCATTTCCACCTGTTTCCCTCCTATGTCGCCTTTATCGGGGCGGCCATTGCTCTGGTGCTGGTGCAACCCGATCCGGAGACACTCTATGGTGAGATGGAGTGGTCGGTGCTGGTCTTTTTTGCCGGCCTGTTTGTGATCGTGGGAGGGGTGGAGTCCTCCGGTTTGCTCGATTTGGTGGGCTTTGAATTAGCGGACTTTGCCAAGCAGGAAGATCAGCTATTGCTGGCCTGTATTCTATTGATGTGGGTGGCGGCGGTGCTCAGTGCCATTGTCGATAACATTCCCTTTACCGTCACTATGATTCCCATCGTGCAGGGATTGGAAGCCCAGGGCGTGCCCGTGTTGCCATTGTGGTGGGCGCTGGCCATTGGCGTTGGGATAGGCGGTAATGGCTCGCACATCGGGGCTACCGCAAACGTCATCTGTGTCACAGAATCGGAGCGTTGCGGGATTCCGGAAGCGCGTATCACACCCATGCTGTGGTTGCGCAAAGGCTTGCCGATGATGGTTTTTAGTCTGATCATGGCCACCATCGCATTTAGCGTTGGTTTTGACTATTTGCGCTAAACTGGAGTTATGTCGATTCGGAGTCAGGCGGTTATGACAGCACGTCAATATCATTGCGATATTTGTGATTATGTGTACGATCCTGCGCTCGGCTGTCCGGAAGAGGGCATTGCCCCGGGTACCCCCTGGGAAGAGATTGCCGAAGACTGGGTTTGCCCCGAATGCGGAGCCCCCAAAAACCTGTTCAGTGAAAGCCTTGAGAGCGAGTAGTACGAGATACCTATGGGCAAGTTGAGTGGTATTGTCTCCCAGAATGCAGATCAGCTGTGTTTGGGTATGTACGTCAAGCTACCCAACAGCTGGCTGGATCACCCCTTTATTCGTAACGAATTTTTGATCAAAACCCCGGCCCAGCTGGAGAAGCTAAAACGCTGCAAGATCGAACGTTTCGATATTGATCTGTCCCGAAGCCAGTTGCCCGATGACTGGTCCCAGAGTTCGAGTCAGGCTAACGAGCCAGAGCATCAGGAAGCCGCTGAGGAAGATGAAGTCTTACCGGCCTGGAATCCGGATACGCTGGTACCGGAAGCGCTGAAAGAAGCCTTGCATGACAAAAAGATGGACCCGCAAACACGCTCATCCGCAGTTTATTTGCACTCCCGGGAACTGATGAATCGTTTGCTGGAAACGCCCACCGCCGAAAATCTGAAAGCCTCCAAAAAAGCCATCACCTCGATCACCGATTTGATCCTGCACGATCCGGAGACGGCCTCCAATATGCTTCGCATCACCAGCCACGATTTTTACACCTACACCCACTCGGTCAATGTGGGGGTGACCAGCATCATGTTGGCCAAGGCGATGTTCGGCCAATCCGATCGCCACGATATGCACGAACTGGGTGCCGGCTTTTTTCTGCACGATCTGGGCAAAGTTAACATACGCCCCGAGGTGATCAATAAACCGGGAAAACTGACCGACGAAGAGATGCGGCATATGCGCACGCACCCTTTTAAAGGCTTCAAGTTATTGGAAAAAAGCGGTGAACTCACCGAAGAGAGCCGCATTATCGTACTGCAACACCACGAGCGTGCTGACGGTACCGGCTACCCCAAACAGCTGCGCAACAAGGATATCCATATCTACGGCAAAATCTGCTGCATGGCCGATGTGTTCGATGCCCTGACCGCCGAACGCTCCTACAAACAGGCCATGACCCCCTATGAGGCACTGGTTCTCATGCGCGACAAAATGGCCGACCATTTTGATAAGGATCTGTTTGAAAAGTTTGTGCATCTGATGCATTGATAGAAAGCGACTAGCTATCGTCTTTTATATGATCTATAGGGTATGGTGCGCTGAGTAAACAGATCTACAGTTATCGTATGTCAGTGTTCGAGCCGGTGTTCGGTACTATAGGCACCAATAAAGGCTTAAACCGCTTCTCGTTACGAGAAAAGAAGAAGGTACAAGGGCAATGGCGATTGTTCTGTTTGGTCCATAACATCGAAAACTAATGAATTACGAAGCGATCGCTTAACCACAGAGCTATCCACACAAACCCCCGATCCTGCTCGCATAAGGGGTGATTATGTTGAATGGGATTGGTTAAATTACCGAAAACGAAAATTAAGAAATGAAGGTTGTGGAGAACGATGTTGTGATTGTTGTTTTTCTACAGCCTCGTTATACGAGGTGAATTTACACTTGGAATTTGAATGGTATGTAGAAGTAAATGAAATTAGCTATGGTCAAAATGCAGCCTTAGTTAATCTCTATCATTTTCTTTTCAAGCCAAAAGGGTACAAGGATACAAAGAGACATTCTTTGAAATTTAGAGATAGTTCCCTGGCGTATTTTAAGGAAGATTCATTTTTTTGGCATATTGAGTATTCAAAAATTTCACATCTGGAGTGGCCAGAAAACTTTGATCCAGCCTCGGTATTTGATAACTCATATCTGGTGTATATTCATACTAACGATAGTGATAAATATGCTTTTGACTGTAGTTTGAGTAGTGGATGTCTCAAAAAAGTGCAAGAAGAAGTAAGTAATCGAAGAATCGTTTAACAAGGTTGTGCAGTCTGGCCTCCGTCCACTGTCATATTTTATGTAAAACCCGCACAAAAGGTGCCAGTAGCCTCCGGCAGTTGACGACGGCGTTATAAGAATTGAGAATTCAGAATGACTCTTATAGAAGATACAAAAATCAAGTTAGAGGAGATATTCCTCAATTACGGATTTAATGATAAGCGAAAGCCACATAAAGAAGCTTTTGCCTTGGCACATTATATAAAATCAAAAGAATTTCTTGCTGCTTCAAAAATTCTGAAAAACAATTACATAGAGCTTTCTCAGCCATATTTACACCTGCTAGCACAATCTGTTGAGCTGGCTATTAAAGGTTATATGATTTCATGCGGTGAAGAGCCAAAAAAAATCCATGATCTAGTAAAGTTAACATCAAAAGCTGAGGATCTGGGACTAAAGTTAGAGCAAAAAGAGGCTTCTTCCATAGTTTTACTTAATCACTATTTTTTTCAAGATCTTATTACGGAAACAAAATTTAAAACTAGATATCCGACTGAATTTCAAGAGGCCATAGGAGGCCCAGTACCCGATCATAATATAGTGGAAGGATTCTATGAGTCTATATCTTTACAAGCAAAGCGAAGGTGCGATTTTCTAAACCAACTTATGTAAGCTTAAAAAATTTCTGGGGTCAGGCCTTATATTTGACGTTTCGGTTCTCACTATCGAACAAGTGTGAAATGTAAGGTCTGTTCCTCGGAATTTATGGGGTCAGGCCTAATAAGATGACTCGCCTCCCACCCTAAACTAGGCTGAAGGTGACGAAACCCAAGAGGCGAATCATCATGAATATTCAAACACT